>JAFOGM010000311.1 GCA_017386805.1 Bacillota bacterium | reverse complement strand
TGCCTCCACCGTCGGAATCATAGAAACCTGGTTAGCCAGGGTATTCTTCTTTTCGGTATGGTCGCCATGGATCAGAAGTCCGTAGGGCTTTTCCACCAGCAGCATATTTTCGTCTTCATAGACGATCTTAAACTGGCGCTTTGCCCTTACAGCCTTGGGACGTTCCGACAGCTGATCCGCTTCTTCCTGCGTCATGAACACAGAAATCACGTCATTCAGCTCCAGCATGGTATCTTCCTTGGCGCGCTTTCCATTGACCTTCACATCCTTGCGAATCATCTTATAGATCCGGCTCAGGGGTGCATTTCTGAAATATTTCTTTAAAAAACGATCCAGTCTTTGGTTCTGTTCGTTTTCAGTGATTGTTAATTGAATCATGGTTACCTCCATAGTCTAATCCAATATAACATTATACCCTATTCACAGGGAAAAGGTAAAGATTTCAAGCGGTTTTGTAATATAAATGTATCGGTTGCGCCAGCGGTCGGAATGTGATAAATTATATATGTTAAAGAACTTTTTGATCAAGGGTAAGGGTTATACTATGTTAGAAAAACTGAAAGATATTTTTTACGATAAAAACGATATTATAGTAGCGCTGGCCATGGTTGTGGTCGGTGCCTTCATCATCTCCAGTCAGGTGGACTCCATCATGTCCTATCCAGAGCAGCTGGCCGACCAGCTCCAGCAGGAACAGCTGGAACAGGAACAGCTTCAGCAGGAAGGCTCCTCCGCTAAACCAGGCGACGAAGAGGTGAGTGATTTCCCCCTTCCGGATCCGGATGTACAACAGGAACCGGAGATCCAGGAACCTCCTGCACCTCCCGTACAGGAACCGCAGCCGCAGACTCCGCCTGCTTCCAGCGAATTCAAGGTTCCTTCGGATAAAACCGTGGAAATTCCCTCCGGTGCCTACAGCCAGAAGATCGCTCAGATCCTGGCTGATGCCGGTGTTGTCCCCAGTGCAGATGCCTTCCTGAAGGCCATCAGCGATGCAGGTTTGGAAACCAAACTGAAGGCCGGAACCTTCAAGATCCCTGCCGGATCCACCTTAAATGATGTGGTAAAAATCGTAACGAAATAAATTAAAATGCGCCGCCTATGGCGGTATATTGAAAAATGGAGGTACATTCATGGGAATTCTCATCATTCTTATAGTGATTATTGTTCCTCTTTCCTTCGTACTCAGTCAACCTAACGGAAAAAAGAGAGGCTGTGGCCGTGGATGCCCCACTTGTCAGAACCGTTTCATCTGTCATCCCGGGCAGTACTCAAAAGAAGAAGAAAAATAATAATAAAAGCAATGAAAAAGAGCTGTCCGAAGACAGCTCTTTTCTTTATTCATTTAATGACAATGCCCCGGGCCAGACGGCTCCGGGGCATTTTGATGCGAAAAAGAGCTGTCTTGCGACAGCTCTTTTTCATGCATGGTATTATTTGTTTTTTTATTTTTGGTTTCTTTACAGGACTCCCAATTCGTTATTCACGCAGGATTCCCAATTCGCCTTTCGTTTCCTATTCTTCGTAGAAGATCTTGAAGTTCGGGTCGATCTGACCGATGCCCATGTAACGAGCCTTGTAGTCCTTCAGAATTTCGAAGAACTTACCGGACAGCATGATGATTACGAACAGATTTACGTAGGTCGGTAAACCAGAGGAGAAGTCTGCTACTACCCATACTTCAGCGGGAGTACCACCGAATACTACGGTAATAACAGTGATGATCAGACCCTTGAAGGGGTTCAGATACAGCTGGATCTTACGAACGGTGTCTCTTACCTTACCCTTGAACGCATGAGCCAGTACGGTGTCGTAGTATACGAACCAGCCAGTACCAGTGGTCAGTGCGAAGAAGAAGATGGAGATAGCAACAACCATACGTGCGAAGGAACCGATGTTAGCTTCCAGAGCGGTCAGGGTCAGTTCAGCACCAACCAGACCGGAATTCCAGTAACCAGTTACTACTACCAGAACACCAGTAGCGCAGCAAACCAGACAGGTGTCTACGAATACTTCGAAAGCACCCATGAAGCCCTGCTTTACGGGGTGGTCAACATTAGCAGTAGCGTGGATCATCGGGGAAGTACCCCAACCAGCTTCGTTGGAATAGATGCAGCGCATGAAGCCCAGACGCAGAGCCTTGGTCACGGTAGCACCAGCAAAACCACCAACGGCAGCCTGATAAGTGAACGCACCCTTTACAATCTGAACGATTGCTCCAGGAATAGCACCTGCATTCAGAATCAGACATACAATTACACAACCGATATAGAAGATACACATTACCGGAACGATGAAGGTAGCAAACTTACCCAGCTTCTTCAGACCGCCCCACAGACATCCAGCAGTTACCAGAGCCAGTACAATACCTACTGCCAGGTAAGGAACACCGAAGGTAGAACCAACAGCTTCAGCTACGGTGTAGTTCTGCAGAGTCAGGAAGAAGATACCGAAGAGGGATACACCGAACAGGATGCACAGTAACTGACAAACCTTCTTCGGCCAACCCTTTTCTTCGTACAGACCTCTCATGATGTAGTAAGTCGGACCACCGGTCAGTGTTCCGTCTTCACGAGTGTGTCTGTAGTGAAGAGCTAAGGATGTTTCTACCAGCTTGGTCATCATGCCCAGGAATGCTGCAACCAGCATCCAGAACAGAGCACCGGGACCACCGGTAGCGATCGCAGTACCAACACCAGAGATGTTGGATACACCTACTGCACCACCGATAGCGATGGATACAGCTTCCAGAGTGGACAGGTTCTGACCAGCAGCTTTACTGTCGTTAGCTTCCTTCTGGAACGGGTACTTTAAAATTGTGGGCAGCATTCTGAACTGGAAGAATCCGGAACGAATGGTAACATATAAACCGAAGCCGCCTACAGCGATCAGGATGGGATAACCCCAAATTACGTTGTATACAAACGATTCAAATTGTGCGAACATGCTTAATCCTCCTTTTTACAATATTTTGTACGATATAAGTACACCAGAGCGCTTTGTTGTGTTCACAGCCCGATACAGACCCATGCCCATCCGCTGAAACCGTGGACAATGCAAAGCGTTTTGATTAAGCGGCCAAAAGGGGATTCTTTTCGGCCTGGTATTATAAGGGACGTCATTCTATGGAAATTCGTCCACACTATAATCAGTTAAATTTTTCTCTAAACGTAAATTCTTTCAAATTCGTTTTCACAGGGACAATCCGGAGCCAGCCAAATAGCATTGTCGGTCAGATCCATGATGATAGAGAAGTTTGTCATATCGAAGTCCATGTCCATATGGTCACAGATGGACTGCGGATAACCTGCGTGGTCCTTCAGCATTTCCATCATATCTTCTACGGTGATCTGTCCATATTTCTGCTTGATCAAATACTTGATTCTCTGTAATCTGATGTAGCTGGATCCCATGTGATTCACATCGTTCTTCAAGTATGTCTTCAGTCCGAGGTAATGATTGGTATGTACCAGAACGCCATCGTCCGGGATCATAGGTTCCACGATATCGGAATCCATTTCGAAACCGAGGGCAACGCCATCCTTGTGGACAATGGTCAGATTCGCCACAGTGACAGGTTCCACACCGCCTATTACATAAGCATCACTCAGGTTTTTCGATTCCAGCATCGCTCTCATACGGGCACGTAAGGGAACACCCTTACAGGATACGGTGGTCTTCAGCGCATTTAACATAACTGCCACGCCATGATCGTTCATACCGATACCACCGATCATACCGCCCTCGGTCACCATCACAAAGTCAGGCTTATCTTCCTGCTTCACATGAACGATGACTACACTTTCTCTTAAACGTCCACTGTAATCCCAGTTCTGTGCAGCGATAACATGTCCGTCAGCTGCAGCCGGCGGTGTCAAGCTGATAACAGTACATTCCTGCGGCTCTGCTTTTTCAGTCTGCGCAGCTTTCAGCGCATCGGAATACATGATTTCTGTACGTGTATTCAGAGCTGCAATGTCTTCAAAGGGTACCCCTGCACCTTCCGCGATTCCGCGGATTTCTTCCACATAATCCGGATTGTATGCACGAGTCAGTTCAATGTAGTATTCGGAAATCTTTCGTGCAACTTCCCAATCGATTCCCTTTGTTTCTTTAAACAAGAACTGATACGCATCAATCGATACAGCGATTTCGTCTTTACACTGCTGGCCATAGGCGAATCCGCGTTCGTAGGGTGTACCACTCAATGTTATTTCTTTAAATCTCATCGGTATTTCTCCTCCTATTTACGGTCTTCTGAATTTTACCTTGTATCTTATTTTATTTCATTAAAATTCAAAAATCTATAGCTGTGCTCTTTGGCGAATAGTCCTGTATTCACTTCCACTGATATTAAAATTTGAGTGTTTTATCTTTTCTGAAAGCCTTCTCCAACCCATTTTTCCCCCTGCTTTTCTTGAAAACGTTTTCAATCCAGTGTAAAAACGGAATTAAGTTCCATCATGGCAACAAAATATAGGAGTATTCATTCCCCCCTTCAACCGGAAGATTTCTCGGAAATTTTGTGTTACAATAAGGCTAATTTAAACCTTATTCTGTAACGAAGGAGGCGCCTATGGGAAAGATGCAATTTATACGAAGCGGCGAAACTGAGCTCCCCGCTGGTTGGGCCCTGCAACCCCATACCCACGACGATTTCTTTCATTTGGCTTATGTCCATAAAGGCCACCTGGTCTTTCAAGTGGACGGAACAGATTATCCCCTTTCCGCAGGAAGTATGATCCTGATTCCTCCTGGAGCTGTTCACGGCGTACCTAAAGATACTCACAATCTCTGCGTACAGTATGAGGTCTTTTTCCGCATCCAGGATCCGGAACTGAAATCCCATCTGGAAAATAAAACCGTACGCGTACTGCACAGTGCCTTCCATCTGGAAAACCTGTTCTCTTATATTTTGATGAACTACGGAAGTGCAGATCCACTGTGTACTTCCTGTACAGACTCGTTTCTTTGTACGATCCTGCTTTCCTTCCTGACGGATACACCCAGCACGAAGGTCAGTTCCGGAACTTACGTGGATTCCAGCCAATATACTCCGCTGATTCAGCGCATCATTCACCACGTGGAAAAAGATTCTACAGAAAAGTATGTTCTTTCCAGCCTGTCCGATTCTTTGGGCTTCAACAAGAACTACCTCTGTACCGTCTTCCGCCGCGAAACCGGGATCACGATTTCAGAATACATCAACTATCACCGACTCCGCCGGATCATGTCGATTCTGCAATACACCAACTACAACCAGGACTTCCCCATTCATGAATTGGTGGATCAGTTCGGCTATGTGAATACGTCCTATTTCAACCGTGTCTTTAAAAGATACACTGGCATGACCCCCACAGAGTTTATGAACGCCCTCTCTGAGGATCCCAACAACCCAAAGTATTCCGAATTCCAAAAATACTATCATGAGTACCTGGATCTGAAACGGTTCCCCATCCGCGAGTCTCTGGAATATATGCAGGGACTGAAAGATTCCATGGAAGTATAAAAAAGACCGACGATCGATTCTTTCCAGAATCGGCCGTCGGCCTTTCTTTTTTCACTATATTTACATCATACTGATGCGATCGTACATTGTTAATTCAGTACCCAGTGCCTGGAACAGCTGCGGAACGGTAATCCAATCGTTCTTGATACCTTCCAGCTCTGCTTCAGTCACACCGATCAGCTCGGTGAACTTCACCCAACCGTGGGGAGTTTCCACAATACCGGCATTGTCCAGACGGGTGATGAACCCAACGATGTTGGACTTTCCTTCTGCGTCGATCCCGGTGGTCTGACCGCTCCAAATATATTCATCCGGCGCAAAGGTCTTCCCCTGAGTGAATACCATGCGCGCTAAGGACTGTAAAATTCCAGCCACGTTGCGCAGTTCGCGGTTCACTTCCATGGGAGTTTCTCCCAGACCTTCCTTGGCCAGCTTTAAGGTGAATTCCAGACCATAACCGGAATAAGCCAGGTTATCGCTTTCCTTTCCGTACAGTTCCGACAGGCCATATGTTACGAAGTGATAGTATTCCTTCGCATCATAGACGCTGATCCCGTCCAGCGGATCGGAACCGCCCATGGCCCAGGACACTTCCGGTGCAAAGTGCAGCGGCGTCTTCTGGTCCGGGTAATATTTTTCAAAAGTTTCAGTAATGGCATCCCAACCGATGGTTTCCTGGGTTTCGTTGGCTTTCGCCGCGCTGTTCTTGCGTTCCAGCGCACGCAGCGCATCATCCAGGCCACCGCCGCAGGCAGAACAACCGCTGGGATCACAACCGGAGCCTGCGGAAGCGCAGCTGGAGCAGGCGGTTGCCGGGACATCCTCATGGCCGCCGGCAGTTCCGCCAGCGATCATTGCACGGATTTTATCATCGATTTCCTTGGACTTCTCCGGAGTCACCTGCGGAGTGGTCACATAAGGCTTTTCACGTTTTCCAAACAGAGAATCAAAGAATCCCATAATTCTTCCTCCTTATCCAATCAGAGCGAAGTACGCCAGTACCACCGCACCCAGCACGATTCGATACCAGCCGAACACCTTGAAGTCGTACTTTTTGATGTATCCCATCAGGAAACGGATTGCCAGGATAGATACACCAAAGGCTACGATCATACCCACTGCCAGGATACCCAGTTCCATGGCGGTGAAGGTAAAGCCGAACTTCAGCAGCTTCAGCAAGCTGGCGCCGAACATGACGGGGATTGCCAGATAGAAGGTGAATTCTGCGGCAACCGTACGGGATGCGCCTGAAAGCATCCCACCGATGATGGTGGAACCGCTGCGGGAGGTTCCGGGGATCAGAGACAGCACCTGGAAGCATCCGATCTTCAACGCGGTTTTGTAGGTCATCTGACTCATGTCAGTAATTTCGAACTGCTTTCCTTTGTTGCGGTTTTCCATGACGATGAAAACGATCCCGTAGACGATCAGTGCGATGGCTACCACCTGATAGCTGCTGAGATGTTCTTCCATGAAGTCATCCAGAGGGATTCCCACGATGGCTGCAGGAAGGACGCCTACGATGATTTTAAACCACATCTGGAAAATATCTTTTTTGATGAAGGCTTCGCCTTTTTTGAAGGAGAACGGGAAGATCTTGTTCCAGTAGATCACCACGACTGCCAGGATGGCACCCAGCTGGATCACTACCAGGAACATATTCCAGAACTCTTCGGTCACCTTCAGTTTTACAAACTCATTGACCAGGATCATGTGGCCCGTACTGCTGATGGGGAGCCATTCCGTGATCCCTTCCACGACGCCTAAAAACGCCGCTTTCAATAATTCAAACATTCTCTACTCCTCTTCCTCTTCTTTGGGAAGTACCAAAATGCGGGCATCAGTCACGCGGCGTTCTTCTGCTGCAGTGACATCCACCTGCACGTTTCTGTAAATCAGCTGATCGCCCTGTTCCGGAATTTTTCCCAGCTCCTGAGAGATCCAGCCGCTGACGGAAACCACATCCAGTTCTTCGTCAAAGCCCAGCTGCTCAAAGAGCTTCATAACGCTGGCATTTCCCTTGACAGTATATTCCGTTTCGGACACCTGTACGATTTCTTCCACGATTTCATCGTGTTCGTCCCAGATTTCCCCTACCAGTTCTTCGATGATGTCTTCCAAGGTAACAACACCTTCCACACCGCCGTATTCGTCCACAACGATGGCCAGGTGACACTTCTTTTCCTTCAGAATGGTCATCAATTTACCGATCTTCATGGACGGAGCCACGAACATGGGCTGAGTCATGGCATCTTCCAGCTTTTTGTCCTTACGAACCATATGCATGAAGAAGTCCTTCTGGTTCAGAACACCCACGATGTCATCCAGGTCTTCCCCGTAAACAGGAAGACGGGAATAGCCGCTTTCTTCAAAGACTTCTGCGATTTCTTCGTTGTCGTCCTCTTCATGAATGAACACTACGTCCACACGGGGTGTCAGAATATCTTCCACCGTCAGATCGTCAAAGTCCATGATGTTTCGGATCATTTCTCCTTCCTGCTGGTCAATTTCCCCGTCGTTTTCGGCTTCGGAAACCATGGTCAGGATCTCTTCTTCGGTGACACCGCGGTCATCGGAGAACTTGAACACCTTGGTCAGCAGGACCTTCCACAGGGCGAAAATCCAGTTTAAAGGCTTTAAAATAATGGAGAAGAAGTTCAGCAGAGGTGCAGACCACATAGCGAACTTTTCCGGAATATCCTTTGCGATACTCTTGGGAGATATTTCACCAAAGATCAGTACGAAAACAGTCATCACAGCTGTGGCCACAGGAACACCCTTCGCTGCTCCCATGATTCCGGTGAACAGCACCGTAGCAATGGAAGAAGCTACGATATTTACAATATTGTTCCCGATCAGAATGGTGGACAGGATGTTATCGTAATTGTCCGCCAGTTTCTGAGCCAGCTGAGCCTTTTTGTTTCCGGACTCCGCCAAACTCTTCAGTTTGATTCGATTCAACGCCGAGAAGGCCGTCTCTGTGGCAGAGAAATAGGCCGACATGGCTACAAGACAGATAATAGCGACTACAATGCGTATATCTACGTCGTTCATAGTTGTTATACTTTTTCCTTTCGTATCTCCGCGGCCGCTGTAATCTCCCGCGGAACTCTTTTGTATTCCAACGCTTTCGCCCAATTCGAAAACGTACAGCATGACAAAATATTATACCGTATCCCGCTTGAAAAGTCAAATAGGGTGAAAAAAGCGGCACTGACGCACCGCTTTCATTTACATTATCTACGATTTAAAAGACAATCCAAATTCACTCATCAACAAATTTCTGTAGGATTCCTCTCTGGCCGCTTTTTCCACCACAACCACAACCCGCAGGAGAGTATGTTTTCCCACTTCCTACGTTGAAGATTACCCACTAAATATGGTATGATATAAAATAATAAGACCACTAATACGTGTGAAATCGATTCTCCGGTTTTCGGAGCCACATCATACATAGAAAAAGGGGTGACATTATAAAAATCATTTATTGAGAAAGTTCACCAGCGGTGCTCTGGCTATGGCCATCCTGCTGGGAAGCGCTGCTTCCGGATTGGGCGGGAGCGGAGCGGTTGC
>JAFOGM010000310.1 GCA_017386805.1 Bacillota bacterium | reverse complement strand
GAATCCTACATCGACGGCGGCTATCAGGATAACCTGCCCATCGGCATGGTCCTGGACCGCGGTGTGGAACGAATCATTGCCGTCAAGCTGAACGCCATGGGCATCGTCCGCGAAGAAGACATTGCGAGAGCCAGAGACGCCGGTGTGGAAGTGATCCTCATCGAAAGTCCCTGGGATCTGGGAAACTTCCTGATTTTCGATCAGGATAACGCAAAACACCTGATGCGTTTAGGGTATCTGGACTGCCTCAAGGCCTTCGGCGCTTACGAAGGTTCCCGCTTCACCTTCCTTCGGGAAGAAATGGACAAGCGAACCCTGAACACTGCCGAAGAAGCCGGTGAAATCTTCGGTCTGGATCCGGAATTGATCTACAGTAAGGAGATCTTCCTGGATCAGCTGGCGGTACGGATCGCCGAAGTGAAACAGACCAAGCCCTCCCTGAAGGGGCTTTTGGAGCTGCAGGGTCTCCGCAAGGACCTGAAGCATCTGAAAGCCGTGGGAAAATCCTGGTCTCTGGACGGTCTCCGTCAAATGAAAGGGATCCGGGAAGACATCTGCAATATTCGTGCACAGCTTCTGGTAGCCAAGGCTTCGTCTCTGGTATCGTCGGAAGCCCGCATCCTGCATTTTTTAGAGAAAGAAAAATTATTATAAGGAGGATATTATCATGGCTGAATACTGGGAAGGAAAGAATTTCTCCTTCATCAATCACAAAGAGTGTGAGTTTTTCCCCTGTCACAAGACCGAGGATCCGGACAACTTCAACTGTCTGTTCTGCTACTGTCCGCTGTATGCACTGAAGGATAAGTGCGGCGGAAACTTCAAGTACACCGAAGACGGAATCAAGGACTGCAGCAACTGCATGGTTCCTCACAAGAAGAACAACTACGCCTACATCATGAGTAAGTATGCCGACATTCTGGAAATCACAAAAATGACTCCGGAAGAACTGAAGAAATAGGAAAAATCAAAAAAGTTAGCGAAAGCTAACTTTTTTATTGGAAAACGATTGACAAGTTGGTTAGCATATGGTAACTTATAGTTGTAGTTAGCAGAAGTTAACTGCAAACCACTCTGGATGAAATGTCCGTTTCATCTCGATTACAATAGTCGCTTCTGCGATTATGGTGTAAAAACAACAAGCAAGCAAATATTTAAAAAACAATCGACTCCTTACTAAAAATGTCCTATATTAGTAAAGCAAAAATCCGACAGTGTGGTTCTGTCGGATTTTGTTTTTCATTCTGACACCGTTTTTTCGTTGAATCCCCACCCCATCTACACAAAACCTTCATAATCCAATGGTATATTGGTAGTGTCAAAAGGGGATTGACAGAAAACGATAAATAATACCATTCAAAATCATGTACTTTCCTTCTTTAAGAAAGTAGATACACACGCACACCTACGAGAAAACCCGAAGCGCAAGCTTCGGGTTTTTTCACGTTATTCTTCAATTAAGTCCACCAGCTTGGCTCCGGTCAGTTCACATAAAGCGGTGACAGGGAGATCCATCTGGAGGCCCACCTTTCCGCCGCTGACAATGATATTTTCAAAGTCAGAAGCGCTGATGTGAATCGCTGTGGTATATCGTTTCTTCATACCGATGGGCGAACAGCCGCCCTTGATGTAGCCGGTCACATTGGTGATGTCCCTGGCCGGGATCATGGCTACGGATTTTTCACCGAAGTGCTTCGCGGCTTTTTTCAGATCCAGTTCGCAGGCCACAGGGATCACGCAGACGTGGTATTCCTTACTGGCTCCCTGCGTTACCAGTGTTTTGAACACTCTCGCCGGATCCTGTCCCACAGCCTTCGCCACCGATACACCGTCCAGAAAACCATCCGGTGCATCGTAGGTATAGGTCTGATGAGGGATCTTCTTTGCATCCAGCTGACGCAAAGCGTTGGTTTTTACAGCCTTTTCCTTTGCCATGGTTACTGCTTTCCGCCGAACAGAGCTTCCAGTCCGTCCAGACCAGCCATTTCTTCCAGCTGTCTCTGCAGGTCCATGCTCTGCTGGCTCATCTGCTGGCTCATTTCTTCAAATTCTTCTGCAGCCTGGATCCATGCCTGCATCTGTTCCACGGTTTCTTCGCTGAGAACGTGTTCCATGCGGCAAGCATCCTTTTCAGCTGTTTCTTCACTGACTTCCAGACATTCGATCAGGAAGCGCTGGATCAGCTGATGACGTTCATAGATCTGGTTCGCCTTTTCACGGCCAGCCTCGGTCAGCAGGAGATTTCCTGCCTCGTCGACGGTGATGTATCCGGCTTCCTTCAAAATCCCCATAGCGCGGCTGATGGAAGCTTTACTGAATTCCAGATGGTTCGCCACGTCGATGGAACGAACGTTGCCCTTTTCCATTTCCAGGATCAGTATGGTCTCCAGATAGTTTTCACCGGATTCCTGAATTTTCATAGTTGATTCCTCCAAATTTGTCTATCCTTCCTGTCTATCCAGAATCTGTTTCAGCCGCTTCTCCAGGTCGGAACGGCTCAGCCAGATCTGCGATTTACAGGTGTCGCATTGAATGCGGAAATCCATGCCTGTGCGCAGTACCGTAAAGGTATTTCCGCCGCAGGCATGGTTTTTCTTCAATTGGATCCGTTGTCCTACGTCCAGTTTTACAGGCATTCTGTTTACTTTTCGATCTTATCGATGCCCATGTACTTGCGCAGAGCTTCGGGGATCACAACGGAACCGTCAGCCTGCTGGTAGTTTTCCAGGATCGCTGCACAGGTTCTTCCTACAGCCAGACCGGAGCCGTTCAGAGTGTGTACGAATTCCGGCTTGTCCTTTGCACTTCTTCTGAAGCGGATGTTTGCTCTGCGAGCCTGGAAGGCTTCGAAGTTGGAGCAGGAAGAGATTTCAACGTATCTTCCGTAGCTGGGCATCCATACTTCGATGTCGTAGGTTTCAGCGGAGCTGAAGCCCAGGTCACCGGTGCACAGACGTACCACACGGTAGGGGATTTCCAGAGTCTGCAGAACGGATTCTGCTGCAGCCAGCAGAGATGCCAGTTCGTTGTAGGAGTCTTCCGGCTTACAGAACTTAACCAGTTCTACCTTGTTGAACTGGTGCTGACGGATCAGACCTCTGGTGTCGCGGCCAGCGGAACCAGCTTCTTTACGGAAGCAGGGTGTGTAAGCGGTATAGTATACGGGCAGTTCTTCTGCGTCGATGATTTCGTTTGCTCTCAGGTTGGTTACGGGAACTTCAGCGGTGGGGATCAGGAAGAAGTCCTTAGCCGGTACGTGGAACATATCTTCTTCGAACTTGGGCAGCTGGCCGGTACCGGTCATTGCTGCGCGGTTTACCATGAAGGGCGGCAGGATTTCAGTGAAGCCGTTCTGAGTGGTGTGCAGATCCAGCATGAAGTTGATGATGGAACGTTCCAGACGAGCGCCCAGACCCTTGTAAACGGTGAATCTGGTACCGGACAGCTTTGCAGCTCTTTCGAAGTCCAGGATGTCCAGATCCTGGCCGATGTCCCAGTGAGCCTTGGGTTCGAAGTCGAACTTGGTGGGTTCCATGAACTTCTTTACTTCCACGTTGTCTGCATCGGATTCGCCTACTGCAACTTCTGCACAGGGAGTGTTGGGCACGTTCAGCAGAGCGTTCTGCAGGTCAGCTTCGATCTGAGCCAGTTCTTCGTCCATAGCCTTGATCTTTGCGGACAGTTCCTTCATTTCTGCCATAACTGCAGATGCATCCTGACCAGCCTTCTTCAGCTTCGGAATTTCCTTGGAAACCACGTTCTGCTTGTTCTTCATCGCTTCTACTTCAGCCAGAACAGCTCTTCTCTTTGCATCCAGTTCCGGAATCAGGGACAGACCGAAGTCACCGTGACCTCTGGATTCCACTGCTGCTTTCACGCCTTCATAATCTTCTCTGATGCGCTTGATATCTAACATTTTGAATTTCTCCTTTGATGTATATGAAAAATATTTGGTACTAAAGTAAGTTGCGCAGGTACAGGATGTAGTCGGAAGACAGTTCCTGCAGTTTCACCTGCATTTCGATCTGGAGGTCGGATGCGGTATCGTAATCCTCTTCATCCAGCGCATTGGCCAGACGGCTCAGCAGGCAATCTCTGCCGATGTCGTTCTGTCCCAGTTCCGCACGCATGTGCTTGATCTTGGTCCAGCGCATTTCGTCCAGGTCGGTACATTCGTAACGGTCGTGACGCATCTTGCATTCGCGGACCAGATCCATGGCATCGGGAATCAGTCGGCTGTGGAGTTCCGTCGCCCACTGGGCGATGGTTGCTGCCTTGTAGGATTCCAGACACAGCGGCGTCATAACGTTGTCGCGGTTCAGGACGCTGAGCTTTTCCGGATACTTGTCGAAGGCGCAGATGTTTTCCCACACGGTGGCCGGCGCTCTTCCGAAGAACTTATCGCGTTCATCCTGGGTAAAGTCGGTGAACACGTTCTGTTCCGTTCTGTAAGCGCGGAACTTTTCCAGGTAGAAGTCTTCTTCTCCGAACTTCTTGGAAATGGAGCGTTCCAGATCTGCCGAAGTCTTTCCTGCCTTGAGGGATGCTTCGATCCCATCCAGCATCGCCATGATGCCGGAAGCCAGAACCAGATAGGTGTCGGACTTGGGATTGGGGGAACGCAGCTCGAATCTTGTAGCCAGCGGGTTCTTTGCGTCACGGATCAGACCTACCAGAACGGTTCGGTTACGGGACGGTACGTTGGCTTCATGACCCAGAGAGGTAACGATACAAACGGGCGCTTCGAAACCGGGCTTCAGTCGGTTCAGGGCATCGTTGGTGGCGGTTACAAAGGGATTCATGATTTCGTAGTTCTTCAGGATCCCCATCAGCGCACCGAATCCAATGGGATTCATGAAGTCCTTGGTGGGGTCCATGGCTGCGAATAAGCTGACCATCTTTCCGTTCTTCAGGCGGGCAGCCACACCCATGTGGGTGTGTTCCCCGGAACCTGCCACGTCGTTTACGGGCTTCGCCTTGAAGGTTACGTCCAGACCGTGGAGACGGAAGATATCTTTTACGATGTATTTTACGTTTCTTTCATTGTCGGCAGCCTGGATAGCGTCTGCATACTTCCAGTCGATTTCCAGCTGTTCCATGATGTGTTCGAAGTTACCGGAGTGGCTCATCTGTGCTTTCGCACCGCCCACTTCTTTGTGGCCCATTTCCACGCCGAAGCCGTACTGATCCAGAACCAGCAGAGTGTGTTCCATGGCGGTTCTTACGGGACCGATCAGGCGCTTCCAGTACTGTTCCTTCAGTACCTGAGAGGTGGTGAGCTGCTCGCCGTTGGCGTCTTCTTCCGGAGTCTTTACCCAGAATTCCAGCTCGGTGGCAGAGGTCAGGATCACTTCTTCGATGTCATCTGCACTGTCGATGGGCAGATATTCTAAAACGTAGGGATTTTCGCGGATCATTTCCACGATATCTCTCTTAAATGCGTTCACCGCTTCCTTCAGGACAACGCGGGAACCCACTTTGTTGGTGTCGTTATGTACCAGGAAGGACGGGATCCGGAGAGTTCCCAGCGGGAGTCCGGTTTCTTCGTCCATGTAGGACCAGTTGTGGTCCACATACCAGTTTACATCAGGATCGGGGATGATGTCCACTTTCGCGTTGTTCAGAGTGGCGATCTTCGGCAGCACTACGCTGGAACCGTCGGTCTGTACACCCTGGGTCATGAATTTTTCGAAATCTTCCAGGAACAATTCCACCGGGATCTTTTCATCGGTGGCATTTCCACCCATGTCCAGACCAACCAGAGTTACGAACTTCACTTCCGGATGTTCTGCGAAGATTTCCTTCAGGCGATCCCGGGAATGGTCCTTCGCCGGGATCACAAATAACATATCTTTGATCATATCTGTTTCGATTCCTCCTAAATTTCGGCTTCTGCCTCACCTGCTACCATCTGGTCCAGGTACTGGGACAGCTGATCCAGGTACTGGCCGTAGGCAGCCCAGTCACCTCTCTGCTGTGCATTGATGGCATCTTCGTACGCTTGGTTGGCCAGACGGGCCAGGTCTTCCAGCTGGAAACCACCGGAAGTTCCCGGGGTCACGATCACTTCGCCGCCTTCACCTCCGCTCATTTCGCCGCCTTCCGTTGCCGGGCGGTCGGTCTTCAGCGGATCTCCTGCACCCTTTCCGAACAAGCTGTCCAGAGCATCGGCCAGGTTGGATTCGTAAGCGATCTTATCGCCGTAAACCACGATCACTCGCTTGACTTCCGGTAAGCTGCCGTTGGCTGCTTCCAGATACACCGGTTCCACGTACATCAGAGAATTTTCAATGGGGATGACAAACATATTTCCACGGCTGTAGGACGAACCGGAGTTGGACCACAGGGTGAATTCCGAGGAAATGGTGGTGTTCTGATTCACCTGTGCTTCGATCTGGCTGGGACCGTAGATGATTCGATCCTTGGGCAGACGATACAGAATCAGTTCCCCGTAGTGTTCCCCGTCGTTTCTGGCAACCAGAAGACCGGTCATGTTGTCCTTCCCATTGGGGGTATACGGAATGGAGTTGATGAATTCCACTTCTTCTTCTCCCGGCAGTTTCATGATGAAGTAGCTGGGAGTGATGGTAACCATATCTCTTCCGTAGATTTCGTTGGCAATGGCCCACAGGTCTTCGCTCTGGTAGAACACCTTCACGTCGTTCATGTGGTACTTCTTGTATACATTGGCCTGGATATTGAACAGAGCGTTGGGATAACGGGTGTGTTCCTTCAGGCCTTCCGGCATCTCGTCGAAGTTCTTGAACAGGCTGGGATAGATCTTTGCCAGAGTCTGGATAATGGGATCTTCCCCGTCGGTCACGTAGAAGTTCACGTCGCCGTTATATGCATCCACAACCACCTTGACGGAGTTGCGGATGTAGTTGTCATAGCTTTGTGCGGAATAAGGTTCCGAATACGGATAGTAGGAGCTTGTGGTGTAAGCATCCATGATCCAGTACAGTTTTCCGTCCACCGTTACGATGTACGGGTCAGCATCATAGGACAGGAAGGGCGCGATCTTGGAAACGCGGTCCACAATGTTTCTGTTGATGATGATGCGGGAATCGCTGTCGATGTTGGTGGATACCAGCAGTTCCAGATTTCCTTCGCGGATCGCAAAGAGGATCCGGTTCAAAAGACTCAGGTTGATCCCTGCATCCCCCTCGTATTCGGTGTACACGTTGTTTTCACCGGAGGGATAGTCGAATTCCTGTTCGTCGGTGTTGACGATGACATAGTTGTGGGTCAGTTCCCCGAAGTAGATTTCCGGACGGTCGATGGTGATCTCTTCCACTTCCGATACCGGAGGAATGGATTCGATCAGCATATCCGGCTGACCGCTGGCAGTCACCTTGTCTACGCGGGACAGGGTCACGCCGTAACCGTGAGTGTACTTCAGGTGCTTGTTCAGCCACTGGTCATTGATCATCTTGGCTTCGTCGATTTCACGGGCCGACAGGAAGGTCTGGGTATATTCCCCGTTGACCATGTAGCGGTCCACATCTACATCATTGAAGGTGTAGTAAGATCGGATACTCTGGGTCTGATTGTAGAATCGTTCCGCAGGTTCGAAGTCGTTGATTCGGATATTGGACAGTGTACCCATGTTGTTCAGAATGTCATCCTTGGTCAGAGTATTCACCGCAGGGAAGTCCTTGACCTGGATATCCTGAAGGCCGTAGGCCATCTGGGTATACTTGATATTGTTTTCGAGATACTTGCTTTCCTTGTTGATTTCGTCAGGTGCTACGATCAGTCCCTGTACTGCGCCGGCCACGGCTGAGCCGCCGATGGACAGAACCACCATGAGGACCGGAGCAACCACCGCATAGCGGATCTTTTTCTTCTTGATGCCCAGGGCGAAGCCGATTGCCGCAACCACGGACAGAACCATCAGAATGCGGTATAAATTCAGCGTTACGGTGATGTCGGTGAACCCTGCGCCGTAGGCGATCCCGGTACCGGAGTACAGGATGTCGTACTGACGGATGAAGAAGTTCACGCCCACCATCAGGAAGAACAGGACGCCCAGAACAGTGATCTGGTTGGAAGCGATGGATAACAGCTGCTTCATGTTGTCAGAGTCGAACTGCTTCTTGGTCTGTCGCTTCTGGTTCATCTGATCGAAGGTTTCTTCGAAGGGAGTTCCCTGAGTAAACTTTCCGAACTGATCGGCAAATTTACCGAAGCCGGAATTCTTTTCTTCTTCCGTCTTGGGGATCTCCTCAAAGACTTCCGGACGGCGCAGGGCCATCAGGATCAGATAGAAGATCACCGTCACGGCAACGAAGGTCGCCACGATGTTCATGGCCAGACCGTTCAGTTCCTGTAAGAACTCCAGCTTGAAGATGTAGAAGCCGATGTCCTGGTTGAAAATCGGATCCGTAATGTTGAAGTCCGTGCTGTTGGTGAACTGTAAGATCTGGAACCACAGACGGGAGATCACCGTCAGGGTGGTCAGTAAACTGAAGATTGCAGCCAGAACCAACGCGATGCCGTTGAGAGCCTTTTCGCTGACTTTGGACTTGTCCACCACGTCAACTTTCTTGTAATAACTGTGCTTCAGTCCCTGGAGATAGATCCGGATCAGCACCAGGCAGATGACGAAGGCCGGGATCCCCAGCTTCAGCTGACTGGTCAGCTTGGTGAAGAAGACTTCTGTGTAGCCCATTTCACGGAACCACAGGAAATCCACGATGTAGTTGATGCCTGCCAGAGACAATGCTCCCAATGCCAGGATCACCCCAAGGATGATCAGCAATATGTTCTTTTTCTTTTTCAAAATAATCCTCCCCTGTTTCCGGTCCATACCCCTACGAACCGGTCCCTTTCTTATTTATTCTTTACATTGATGTAATCGGTGATCTTCATTTCCTTACCCACCGGTTCCATGCAATATACCCACTGATACTCTGCTGTGGAAGTCGCTCCGTTTTCGGTCAGCTGGATCTTTTCGCCGACCCACAGGTAGAAGCCCTGTTCTCCCTGACGGATCTCACCGATTTCCACGGATGTAAATTCTTCTTTCACCTTTCCTGCCTTGGAGAAGCCTACGGCATTGTTGTACGCGTCGCTTCCTTCCTTGGTCAGTTTCAGCACCGCCTTATCGCCGTCGTTCACGTAGTCGATCCACTGAGAATTGAAGGCAATCAGCGCGCCCACCACTTCCTGATCGTAGTAGACCGGAGTTCCCTTCTCATCGGTATACCAGATATTATTGGCAATGGGCTGAGATTTATTTAAGTCGTCCAGGCCATAATCCACGCCGTTCTTATAGCCCAGCGCCGAATTGGCTTTCACGCTCTTGATGTTCTTGTTGCGATCCATCTGTGTCTGGATCAGCTTTGCCTTATCCGCCATGGGCTTGGGATCAGCAACCACATCGGCTTCGCCAGCGGTTTCGCCGTCGGTTTCGTCACCGGGAGTCAACGCCGGATCATCCTGACCCGCATTGGGATCGGTCTCTTCCTTAACCAGTTTGTCCTTGACGGTATCCACCAGTTCCATCACCTGATCCTGTACATTCCGCACGGTATCACCGATGCTGGTATCCGGTGCGAAGTAGAGGATGGCCAGTGCTGCGATTTCCAAGGCGATCACCAGGCCGATCACCACCAGAAGGATCTTTCCGAGAACGCTGAAGAAACCACCGCGTTCTTCCTCCTCTTCGTACTGGTTGGGATCCAGCGGCCAGATGACTTCTTCCTTCGGTTCAGCCTTCGGCTCTTCCTTCGGTTCGGGCTGGCTCACCTTCGCCGGCTCTTCCACCTTGGGCAGTTCTTCCACCTTCGGCGGTTCGCTCTGGGCTCCTGCG
>JAFOGM010000031.1 GCA_017386805.1 Bacillota bacterium | reverse complement strand
TGTCCGCGCGTCGCTTCTTCCATTATATCGCGGCAACCCTCCGGTTTCAACCGGCGAAGCCGGATTGCCGCCGGCCTTTCCTCAAAAATATGAAAGCGACCGGATCCTCGCTTCCGGTCGCCTTCACAATTGAGATAGTGTGTTGGAAAACTCTCACCTTTTCCTATATTACCAAACGGCGACATGACCGTCGGTACGCGGTTCGCAGGCGCCGCACAGAACGCCTTCTTCGTTTCTCCAGATGATTTCGCCGCGGCCGAATCCAATGGGGTCTGCCTTTACGACGATATCGTGGCCAGCTCTCTGTAACATCTGTGCCAGGTCGTTGGGGAAGGTGGATTCCACTTCGATGGTGTTCTTACCAACCCACTGCCAGCGGGGATGATCCAGTGCAGCCTGGGGATTCATTCCGTATTCCACGGTATTCAGGACAACCTGCAGGTGACCCTGGGGCTGCATGAAACCGCCCATAACGCCGAAGGGGCCGATGGCCTTTCCATCCTTGGCTAAGAAGCCGGGAATGATGGTGTGATACGGACGCTTTCCGGGAGCAACGCAGTTGTCGGATTCCGGATTCATGGAGAAGTTGTTTCCACGGTTGTGCATTGCAATACCGGTACCGGGAACAACAACGCCGGAGCCGAAGCCCATATAGTTGGACTGGATGTAGGAAATCATGTTTCCTTCACCGTCAGCTGCGCACATATATACGGTACCGCCGCGGATGGGTTCTCCCGGTTCAGGCAGTCTCGCAGTATCGCCGATCAGTGCGCGGCGTTCTGCAGCATAGTCGTCGCTTAACAGACGTTCCACCGGAACCTTCATCCACTTGGGATCCGCTACATACTTCTGTGCATCTGCAAAGGCCAGTTTCATAGCTTCCAGCTGCTGGTGAGTGCTCTGGAAGGAATCCAGCGGTCCTAAATCCATTTCCTTCAGGATGTTCAGAGCCATCAGAGTGGAGATGCCGTGGCCATTGGGCGGGATTTCATAAACATCATAGCCCTTGTAATTCACGGAGATGGGATCCACCCATTCCGGCTTATAGGCAGCCAGGTCTTCCTTTCTCAGGAAGCTGTCAAACTGGCGGAAGTAAGCATCGATCTTGTCAGCCAGTTCACCACGGTAGAAGCTTTCTGCCTTGGTGCGGCCGATTTCTCTCAGAGTATTGGCGTGATCCTTCAGAGTCAGGATATCCCCAGTCTTCATTTCCTTACCGCCGGGCAGGAAGGTATCGAACCAGCCCTGTACGGAAGGATCGTTCTTGATCTGATTTTCGAAGCGCTTGATATTTCTGGGCCAACCACTGCCAACGCCGGGCTGTAATACGTAGCCTTCTTCTGCGTAGCGGGCTGCCGGTTCCATCAACTCTTCAAAGGGCAGCTTACCGAAGCGGGCGGACAGTTCTGCCCAACCGCCCGGTGCACCGGGAACGGTCACAGGCAGCATACCGAAGGTAGGCATTTCCTTGTAGCCGCGTTCCTGCAGCGCTTCCAGAGTCATTGCCTGAGGCGCGGGACCGCTGGCATTTAAGCCATACAGTTCGCCCTTCACCCAAACCAGAGCAAAGGCGTCGCCGCCGATACCGTTGGCGGTGGGTTCCACAACGGTCAGAGCCGCTGCGGTAGCGATCATGGCATCGATGGCGTTACCGCCCTTCTTTAAAATTTCCAGACCCGCCTGAGCAGCCAGGGGGTTTCCGGTAGCCACCATGCCCTTCCGGCCGTAGACAACGCTGCGGCGGGAGGGATGGGGATAAGATAAGGGATCAAAATGGAAATCCATAGTTATTCTCCTTTAATTACAGCATGTTTGCGAAGATACCTGCAACGATGATGGACAGGGTGGTAACAGAAGCCAGACCTGCAACAACAAAACGAGGCATGATCTTACCCAGAATGTATTCCTTTTCTTCTTCGTTTTCAGCAACAGCCAGTGCGATTTCCTGAGAGATCAGGAAGGTGGACGGGAAGCCCAGCATCTGACACATTGCGATACCGAAGGATAAGCTCTTGGAGCCTAAGATCTTCCAGGACGGTAATACGCAGATGATCAGGAAGGTTGCAATAATGGTAGCTGCGAAGATCACGACCACGTAGAAGGCCAGAGTTGCGATATCGCCGATGGAGATGTTTGCCAGCGCGGGAATGATCGCTGCGAATACGACGGTGGTGATCAGGCCGGAAGCCTTACCCTTGTCCAGAACCTTGGAGGGGATGATGCCCAGTTCGTGACAAGCTACGGACAGAACCAGCGCGATGATGCTGTAGTTGATGGGGGTCACAGTGCCAAGCCATACAGAAGCCAGACCGCCCAGTACAGTTACGAAAATACAGGTGTTTGCGGTGTAGAAGCGATCGAACTTTTCACAGAACTTCACTTTCTTCACTTCGCCGTTCTTTGCTGCCGGAGCAGCGCTTAAAGTCACGCCGTTAGCCTTTGCTTCGCGGAATTCCTTTACCAGATGGTTTGCTTCAATCAGACCGCTTCTGGATACGATGGGGGTACCCACGAACTTCTGTACTGCGAATACAACTGCAGGCAGTACGGCACCGATGGTCAGGCCCTTGGCAACCGCTGCGTCGGTCATGATCTGAGTCGCAACCAGCGCACCGTTGATAACGGGGATACTTACCATAGCAGCATCACGGCCAATCAGAGGAATCACTGCGAAGATACCAACCATAGCAGCGATCATGCCGATGACGGAGATCACTACGGTTCTCCATTCGTCGATCAGCTGACGCAGGTTGATCATGGTACCCATGTGGAAGACCAGCATGGGGGTTGCCCACTTGGCAACAACGGTCAGGCCAGCCTGGTCGATGATGTCAGCCGGGAACACCTTGAACAGGAACAGCAGCAGGAAGCTGATCAGTACTACGAAAATCGAGGACAGCTTTGCTTTGGTCCACAGACCAAGCCAATCGCCAATGGCAAATAAGCCGATGACGATGGATAAGTAAATCATGTAATTCAGCATATTAAATATACTCCCTTCTCTCGCCTTCCTTTTCGAGGTTATGTGGAAGGCCTGTTTTCCTATGGTAAGATTTTACCGGGAAAAGCTTGTAAAATCCAATGAGGGATGTGTATAATTGATTTACAAAACGTATTGATTTTAATTTAAGTACATAATAAAGATTATTTATAGGAGGATCCTATGGACCTTTATCAACTGAACTATTTTGTCAAAGTGGCCGAAACGGAACACATGACTCGCGCCGCGGAAGAGCTGAACGTTTCCGAACCCACCCTGAGCCGGGCTATCCGTCAGCTGGAACGGGAATTGGAAACCAAGCTCTTTGAGCGTCGCGGCCGCAGCATCGCTCTGACGGAAAGCGGACACGTCCTCCTCTTCCGGGCCAGAGAAATCCTGAAGAGCATGGAGAGACTGGAAGCGGAAGTCAAGGGTGTCCATCAGACCTTCCAGCCGGTACGGCTGGTTGCCAGAGCAGCTTCCTGCTTGATCCCCGGTCTTCTGGAGGAATTCGCGAAGCAATATCCGGAAATCTCTGTGATCGTGATCCAGAACGACAACCATGTCATCCGCAACGAAGACTACGACCTGATGATCGGCGGAAGCTTCATTCAGCCACCCAAATATTCCAGCACCATTCTCCTGGATGACCCCTTTGAGATCTTACTTCCCAAGGATCATCCCCTGACCTGCGAAAATGTAATTCATCCTCATCAACTGGACGGTTTTACCATGGTAGGTCTGGCGCCCAACCGCTTCATCAGTAAGGTAGTCTATCAGTACCTGGAAGAACACAACGTAAATGTTCATCACCAAGTATACAGCGACGATGCTTTGATGATCCGAAATTTAGTGGAACGCGGTCTGGGCTTTGCATTCACTCCCGTCTTCACCTTCCGACCGGAAGATAAAGAGTGTGTCTGCACCCGCCCCATCGTCAATGGCTTCCCTCCTCTGCATCTGGTCTTATCCTGGAAACCCAATACCTATCACCCGGAAAGCGTCCGCATT
>JAFOGM010000030.1 GCA_017386805.1 Bacillota bacterium | reverse complement strand
GTCCGGATATTCCACAACGACAGCGCCCTTTTCGCGGAGCATATCCTTCTTCCACTGACGGGCATCGGCAGACATGTGAATGGTCACATGGAAGCCCAGCTGAGCGCTCATGATCCCGATGGAAAGGCCTAAATTACCGGTGGAGCCCACGGCAACGCTGTACTTGGAAAACAGCTCGCGGAAGCGGGGTTCTGCCAGAACGGAATAATCGTCCTCCATGGTCAGCATGCCTTCGCGAATGGCGATGGTTTCTGCCAGCTTCAGGATCTCATGGAAGCCGCCGCGGGCTTTGATGGAACCGGAGATGGGAAGCATGGAATCGCACTTCAGTAACAGGCGGCCCACAGCGTCCTTATCGGCTTCAGAAGCCAGGATCTGATGCATCTGAGGGATTTCTTTTAAGGGAGATTCCACCAGGCCATCCAGAGCTTCGGTCTGGGGGAAGACTTTCTTTAAATAAGGACGAAAACGCTGGAGGCGCGCTTCCACAGCAGCCACGTCATCTGCGGTAAAGGTGATTTCCTGGGCAGACGATTCGCCGGCGCAGCCGGTTGCCAGAGGGTTGATCCAGAATAACTCCTCACAGTTCATCATGGGTGCGAGGAGGGGATGTGTATCTTTTAAGAGGTTCAAATCAAATGCAGACATGAGGATTTCCTTTCGATGTCATAACGGAGTGATGTCTTTTTTTCATCATATCATAAGTGATTTTCGTTTACAATTGGCATATTTTATAATACAATATAGGAATATTTCCCGGGAAACGGGAAGGATGAAAGGAAATATCATGCAGAACATACTATTGAAAACTTTTGTAAAAGATTATGAAAATACAGCGGATCCGCAGGTCCGCGAAGCCTATGGAAAGCTGGCGGGAACCGTGGGGATCGTCTCCAACACCATCGTGTCTGCGTTGAAAATCGCTGTAGGACTGATCTTCTCCAGCATCTCCATCATGGCGGATGGTCTGAATAACCTGGCGGACGCTTCGTCCTCCCTGATCACTCTGATCGGCTTCCGCATGGCTTCCAAGCCTGCCGACGAAGACCATCCCTACGGTCACGCAAGAATCGAATACATCACCGGATTGATCGTATCCTTCCTGATCATCATGCTGGGTGTGGAAACGCTGAAATCCTCTGCCGATAAGATCATGAATCCGGAACCGCTGCAGTTCTCTATGGTTGCTGTGGCGGTGCTGATCGTCTCCATCGTGGTAAAACTGTGGCAGGCCCGCTTCAACATGAAGATGGGCGAAGCCATCGATTCCGCCACCCTGAAGGCAACCGGCGCTGACAGCCGCAACGACGTGATCTCCACCACAGCCGTTCTCATCAGTTTACTGATCGGTAAGTTCTCCGGTCTGCAGCTGGACGGTTACATGGGGGTTCTGGTGGCGCTGTTCATCATTTGGTCCGGTATTTGTCTGATCAAGGAAACTTCTGACCCGCTGCTGGGTCTGGCGCCGGATCCTACGCTGGTAAAGCAGCTGCAGGAACGCGTTATGGCATATGACGGGATTTTGGGGATCCACGACCTGGTGGTACACGACTACGGTCCGGGTCGTATTTTCGCTTCCGTTCATGCGGAGGTGGATGCCCATGGAAACGTCATGGAGAGCCACGACCTGATCGATAACATCGAAAAAGAAGTGGGAAAGGCCCTGAAGATGGAACTGGTCATTCACATGGATCCGGTGGACAACAAGGATCCCTTGACCAGAATCGTCAAGGCACAGCTGGTGGACGTGGTGGCCGATATCGATGACATCGTAGGTGTCCACGACGTTCGTGTGGTTC
>JAFOGM010000309.1 GCA_017386805.1 Bacillota bacterium | reverse complement strand
CTACATCGCATACTCTCTGAACAGAATGCTGGATACCGGCATCGGTGTTGTCGTTGCCTGGATGATCAATTACATCTTCCCCCGTCAGCGCGTTCTGAAGTGGAATGATCATGCGGACAAACTCTACTACAAAATGCACAGCCATTCCACCACCGGTTTCAATCCCGAACGATATGCAAATGATCGTACTGCAAAAATGGAAGACTACAAAGCTGCCATGGAAGCCGCAGAAACAGAAGTTCAGACCGACGTGAATGCGGAAGCGTAATCCACCTGTCAAATACTATCGCAAAAAGCATAAAACGACGAAGCATTTCGCTCCGTCGTTTTTTTATTGCTCGTTTCGGCAACCGGCCCACTGCGTGGCCTTTAGAAGTTGAACATGGTCTTTACGATCTTCTTACCGGCTTCGGTACGGAAGATTTCTTCGTAGGCCTTTACAATGCCTTCCATGGGTTCCTTTTCTTCATGTAAGTTTACCAGGAAGTCCGCTTCCAGCAGGATCCGATAATCCAGACCTTCCACATTGGTATACGTATGATGATGGCCAACCAAATAGCTGATGCGGGCCACGCGGTCCGGATCCACACCCAGGCCGGTCAGCAGTTCTTCTGCGATTGCCGGGCCCAGTTCTTCCTGGATCTTACCGTTTCCGCGGCCGTACTTTTCCATGCCAGCCTTAATACCCACGTCGTGGACCAGCGCAGCCATTTCCAGAGTGATCATGGTCTCTTCGTCCAGACCTTCCAGCGTCCCGATCAGTCGGGAATAGGTATGCACCTTAGCAAAGTGCTGGATCTGGTGCGAATCCCCTCTGTAATACTCGATCATTGCCTGATAGACCGTTTCAATGTTTCTCATGCGATACTCCTCCTATTTCAGTTCCAATAAATACACATCGTCGGCAGAGATCCGTCGCTCCGATGTATAGATCAGCCAGTCTGTCACCTGATTCCAGGCATATTCACCCATTTCCCCGGAGTTCAGATCCTGAACCAGGATTTCTTCCCCTTCATCGCCAGCCTCCGGAAGGATCTGCATCAACTCAAACCAGAGAGACTCTCCGTTCAGCTCCAGTTTCAGCAGAATTTTGTTGTCGGGATCTTCATAAGCGCGCTTCACGTAAGCCAACCGCGCCTGGGCCAGCGCCTTCATGCGCTCGGTTTCCTTCGCAGACACCAGATAAATCGGATTGTCCTTCAGAAAATCATCGTAGACGCGAACCGACGAAAGCTGCCCCTGTTCAAAGGCTTCCTGGGTAGGATAGGCAAAGATCACACTGGTATTTCCGTTGTGTCCTTCCTCTCTGTCACAGAGTCCCCCCAGCAGATTTTCATCAAAATATTTCACCGCATGGTTCCAGCCGATCCGGGTAGTCACCAGATGAACCTCTTCCGATAATTGTGCCAGATACAACGGTTCTCCTTCCTCCAGCGGCTCATTCAGTTCCAGCATGCGATTGGCCATGGCTTCCAGAATTCCATAGTGGCTCTGATAATGTTCCTGATCCGATGCCAGGACTTCCAGTTCGGGGAGGCCGCTGCGGTTCAGTCCGTGGCTGTGAAGCCACACCACTCCACCTTCATCGGAAACGGCCTGAGCGGTGTAGAGATAGCGCGGTGCCGGAGCAACCGCGGACGCGGCTGCCAGCGCCACCCATTTCCCGGAGAGGACCTTCTCCGCGCTGTCGTCGAAGACGGCCAGCTTTTTGGGGAGCGCTGCGTGAACGATCTTCAGCTGCAGGTGATAGGCCTCCAGCGGATCTTCACCGAACTCCAGAATCACGCCCAGTCCTTCGTG
>JAFOGM010000308.1 GCA_017386805.1 Bacillota bacterium | reverse complement strand
TCATTTTTCTTAAGGTCGTCCATTGTAATTCTCATATGTTTTCCCCCTTTTCTCTTCTCTTTCTAATCCCATTATACGTGATTTTACAAAAATACCATAGTCAACTTTTTGTAAAATCACGGTAAACCTATTGTATAGCCGGAGCTTTGTCCAGCTGGCCTTCAAACTGTTCTTCCACGATGCGGTTTCCGAAGCGCTGGATCACGCGCTTGAAGTCCCCCATGGCCAGGGCGATGGTTGCCGTATTGACACAGGGATGGAAGTTGATCTGCTGGTCGTCCGGGCTGGATACGATCTTGTGATCCAGAACCAGAACCACGTCTTTGGCATTTTCGTGGATCAGGCCGAAGGGCGTTACGGAACCAGGAATCAATCCCAAATAGTGATCCAGTTCCTCCGGTGTGGTGAAATTTGCCTTCTTTCCACCGGTCAGACGCTTCAGTTCGTTGAAATTCAGTTTTCTGTCTTCACACAGAACTACCAAATAGTAGATTTCATTGGTGCGGTCCTTCACGAACAGGTTTTTCATCTTGATTCCGGGAAAGTCGGTACGATGGATCTGTGCATCCTCGGTGGTGAATACAGGAACGTGATGTCTCACCAGGTAGGGGATCCCCATTTCTTCCAGGAGGTCGTAGACTTTCTGTTCATCCGGATTGTAATATTCTTGTGTTTCGCTCATGATGTCCTCTCAAATTAAAACAGCGCAACCGCAGTTTTCACTGCGATTGCGCCGTATTTTGCATTTAACCAGATGAAACTAGATTATACCAGTTCCAGGAATACCATTTCAGCGCAGTCGCCTCTGCGGGGACCTAACTTCAGGATTCTGGTGTAACCGCCGTTACGTTCAGCATACTTCGGTGCGATTTCATCGAACAGCTTGGTAACAACGTCTTCGTCCATAACATAAGCCAGGACCTGTCTTCTTGCGTGCAGGTCGCCGCGCTTTGCTAAGGTAATCAGTTTTTCAGCTTCTCTTCTCGTTTCCTTTGCTCTGGTATCAGTAGTGGAAATTCTTCCTTCTCTGAACAGGTCGGTTACGAGATTTCTCAGCATCAGCTTTCTGTGGGCAGTAGGTCTGCCTAACTTTCTATAGCCGGGCATTGGAGAATCTCCTTTCTATCGTTATTCATCGCTGGGCTTCAGACCGAGGCCCAGTTCTTCCAACTTGTGCTTAACTTCGTCCAGGGACTTCTTACCAAGGTTACGAACCTTCATCATGTCGTCCTCTGTCTTTTGGGTCAGTTCTTCAACGGTATTGATCGCTGCTCTCTTCAGGCAGTTGAAGGAACGAACGGACAGTTCCAGCTCTTCAATGGTCATTTCCAGAGCCTTTTCCTTCTGATCTTCTTCCTTTTCCACCATGATTTCTACAGAATCCATGCTGTCAGTCAGATCGATGAACAGCTTCAGGTGTTCCTGCATAATCTTTGCGCCGATGGATACGCCTTCATCCGGTGCGATGGAACCGTCAGTCCAGATTTCAAGAATCAGTCTGTCATAGTCGGTTACCTGACCAACACGGGTGTTTTCTACGGTGAAGTTCACCTTGCGTACCGGGGTATAGATGGAGTCGATAGGAATAACAGCCATGGGCATGTTTTCCGTCTTGTTCTGATCCGCGGGCACATATCCTCTACCTCTGGCAATGTTAATTTCCATAACCAGAGTTGCGTTTTCTTCCAGGGTTGCAATGTGCAGTTCCGGGTTGAAAATTTCCAGATCACTATCGGCGATAATATCAGCCGCTGTAACTTCCTTCGGACCTACAGCGTTGATAATAACTCTCTTAGTACTTTCGTTGTTGAGGCGAACCGCAAGCTTCTTCAGGTTTAAGATGATTTCAGTTACATCTTCCTTAACTCCAGGAATTGTAGAGAATTCGTGGAGAATGCCATCGATCTTTACGGAAGTAACAGCAGCACCGGGCAGAGAGGACAGCAGGATACGTCTCAAGCTGTTTCCCAGAGTAGTACCATAACCTCTTTCCAGCGGTTCTACGATAAACTTACCATAATTTTTTTCTTCGTCAGAATAGACACATTCGATGGTCGGCTTTTCAATTTCGATCACTCAAATCCCTCCTTTACGTTCAACAAATGATAGGGTCAACGATTACTTGGAGTACAGTTCGACGATCAGGTGTTCTGCGATCGGAGTATCGATATCCTGTCTCTGCGGCATAGCCAGAATCTTACCTTCCAGCTTGTCAGCATCTACAGTGATCCAGGAAGGAGTGCTGATAGTCATTTCTCTGATTTCCTTGAACTTCGGAGAAGCGCAGCTCTTTTCCTTTACCTTAACAACGTCGCCAGCCTTCAGTTCCATGGAAGGAATGTTAGCCTTGTGGCCATTTACGGTGAAGTGGCCGTGACGAACTAACTGTCTAGCTTCCTTTCTGGAAGCAGCGAAGCCCATTCTGAACACTACGTTATCCATTCTGGATTCCAGAGCGATCAGCAGGTTTTCACTAGCCTTACCAGGCTTCTTGGAAGCCTTTTCGAAGCAGGTTCTGAACTGGCTTTCCTGCATACCATAGAAACGCTTAGCCTTCTGCTTTTCTCTCAGCTGCAGGCCGTAGTTGGACAGCTTCTTTCTTTCCTGACCGTGCTGGCCGGGAGCGTAAGCTCTTCTTTCCAGAGCGCACTTGGAGCTATAGCATCTTTCGCCCTTTAAGAACATCTTCTGGCCTTCTCTTCTGCACAGCTTGCAGGAAGGACCTGTATATCTTGCCATATTACTACACCTCCTGTACTAGACTCTTCTTCTCTTCGGCGGTCTGCAACCATTGTGAGGAATCGGGGTGATATCCTTGATCATGGTGATTTCCAGACCAGCTGCCTGCAGAGCTCTGATTGCGGATTCACGACCGGAACCAGGACCCTTAACGTATACTTCTACAGTCTTCAGACCGTGTTCCATTGCGCCCTTAGCAGCAGTTTCTGCAGCCATCTGAGCAGCGAACGGGGTGGACTTTCTGGAGCCCTTGAATCCCAGGGAACCTGCGGAAGACCAGGACAGTGCATTACCGTTCAGGTCGGTCAGGGTTACCAGGGTGTTATTGAAGGTGGACTGGATATGAGCCTGGCCGCGTTCAATATTTTTGCGTTCTCTCTTCTTTTTGCGAACTTGCTTCTTCACAGCTTTTGCCATTTTACGTCTACCTCCTTACTTCTTCTTCTTTCTGCCTACAGTCTTCTTCGGACCCTTGCGAGTTCTTGCATTGGTCTTGGTCTTCTGACCTCTAACGGGCAGGCCTCTTCTATGTCTGATTCCTCTGTAGCAACCAATTTCCATCAGTCTCTTGATGTTCAGAGAAACTTCTCTTCTCAGGTCACCTTCTACAGTGTATTCGGAATCGATGATCTTTCTGATTGCACCGACTTCATCTTCGGACAGATCCTTGATTCTGGTGTCCGGATTGATGCCAGTCTGTTCCAAAATTTTAGCAGCAGTAGGTCTACCGATACCATAAATATAGGTGAGTCCGATTTCTACTCTTTTGTCTCTCGGTAAATCGACACCGGCTATACGAGCCATATTTCTTTCCTCCTATTAACTTCTGAATGCTATCTTATAATGAGACCGCATCAGGATGCTCCGCCGCCTCCCGGCGGGGAAGCACAGCCGCTCCTTTTTTGGTCTGTCTAGCGCGTTTATTAACCCTGAGTCTGCTTGTGCTTGGGGTTTTCGCAGATAACCATAACCTTACCGTTTCTCTTGATTACCTTGCACTTTTCGCAGATGGGCTTTACGGATGCTCTAACTTTCATCGTTCAAACCTCCTAATATGCGGATTATCTATTACTTACTTATCTCTCCACGTGATACGTCCACGGGACAGATCGTATTGCGATAATTCAACCTTTACCCTGTCACCGGGGATGATCTTGATGAAGTTCATTCTAATTTTGCCGGAAATGTGGGCTTGCACTTCGAAACCGTTTTCCAGGCGAACCTTGAAATTGGCATTGGGCTGTGCTTCGACCACGGTGCCAAATACTTCTATGACATCTTTCTTTGCCATAAATTGACCTCCTAGTTATTTTGCCCGGTCCATTACCTTACTCTCCACTGCCGTCGACTATAATGTCAGCAGCAGGGGTTCTCCCTCTGTAATCACGACCGTATTTTCATAGTGAGCGGACAAGGAACCATCGATGGTTTCCACAGTCCAGTTGTTGGACATGACTTCCACGTCGTAATCCCCTGCGTTGATCATGGGCTCAATGGCTAATACCATACCCGGAACCAGTCGGGGTCCTCTTCCCGGTCTTCCATAGTTGGGGACCTGAGGATCTTCGTGCATGTTCCGGCCGATGCCGTGACCGACGAAATCTCTTACTACTGAAAATCCGGCAGACTCTGCATGCGACTGGATCGCATGGGAGACATCGGAGAGCCGATAACCCGGTCTGCAAAATTTCAATCCTTCGAAGAAGCTTTCTTCAGTGATTCGGATCAGGCGGGCTGCCTCTTCCGAAATCTGTCCTACGGGATACGTACGAGCCGCATCGCTGTAGTACTCTTTGAAGATCGTTCCCAGGTCTACGCTGACGATGTCACCGTCTCTCAGGATCTTCTTCTTGGAAGGGATCCCGTGAACAACTTCGTTGTTAACGGAGACACAAGCGCAGGCGGGGAAACCGCCGTAGCCCTTAAACGCTGGCAGCTGGCCGCTCTTGCGGATCTCGTCTTCCACAAACTTATCGATGTCTGCGGTGGAGATTCCTGCGCGGATCACCTTGGGAAGATCCTGTAAGATCTTCTTGGTGACTGCTGCAGCTTCTTTCATGATTTCAATCTCATCCTGTGATTTCAGAATAATCATACGTTATGCTCCCAAAATATCGACAATCACGTCGAATACTTCGTTCGGATCAGCAGCGCCGTTGATGTTGCGGATGCTGCCATCCTTTTCGTAGTAATCGATCAGCGGAGCTGTCTGTGCATCGTATACCTTGAAACGATTCAGAACAGTTCCTTCTTTATCGTCATCTCTCTGGTATACTTCGCCGCCGCACTTGTCGCAAACACCTTCCACCTTAGTGGGCATGTTTGTTACGTGGTACGTAGCACCGCAGGATCTGCAAACTCTTCTACCAATCATTCTCGGAAGAAGGATCTCTTCCGGAACGCTGATGTTCAGAACTGCATCCAGGCAAGCATCGTTCTTAGCTAACCAAGCCTTAAACGCTTCTGCCTGGTAAATCGTTCTGGGGAAACCGTCCAGCATGAAACCGTTTACACAGTCGTCCCAGGTCAGTCGGTCTTCAACCAGATCGATTACCAGATCGTCGGGAACCAGTTCCCCACGATCCATATATTCCTTCGCTTTCTTGCCTAATGGTGTTCCTTCCTTAATGTTCTTACGGAAGATATCACCTGTTGAAATATGAGGAATTTCATACTTGGCAGAAATTCTTCCTGCCTGAGTACCTTTGCCGGCGCCCGGAGGGCCAAGCAAAACTAATCTCTTCATTGCTTCCTCCATGTTTCAGGAGCTAAGCAACCTGCAGCCCTCACCGCTAATTGGGTCGGCGGCAGGTGCTTTGCTTTCTATTTCCCATAAATGTGAGCTTCGCTTATTTCAGGAAGCCGTTATAGTTTCTCATAACCATCTGGGTTTCCAGCTGCTTCATAGTTTCCAGAGCTACACCAACGGCGATCAGCAGAGAAGTTCCGCCGAAGCCGATCTGCAGGTTGGTGAACTGCTGCAGCAGGGTGGGCAGAGTTGCGATCACTGCCAGGAAGATAGCTCCTACGATACCCAGTCTGCTCACGATTCTAGCCAGGTATTCAACGGTTGCCTTACCCGGACGGATGCCAGGGATGAAACCACCGTTTACCTTCATATTTTCAGCGATCTGCTGAGGATTGAAGGTGATACCGTTGTAGAAGTAGGTGAAGAAGATGATCATGATAATGTTTAAAACGGAGTATACCCAAACGCCGGGGTTACCGGAGGGGGATAACCAGTTTGTAACAAAGTTTGCGAATCCGGTCTTGGGCCAGATGTAAGCAACGGTCAGGGGCATCTGCAGAATCGAGGTGGAGAAGATTACAGGAATAACTCCAGACTGATTTACCTTTAAAGGAATGTGAGTGCTCTGGCCGCCGTACATTTTTCTGCCGACAACTCTCTTCGCATACTGTACGGGGATCTTTCTGGAACCTTCCTGAACAGCGATAACACCGATGATGATGCCAACTGCCATGATCAGGAACAGTACGATTGCGATCACGCCTACAGTACCAGCCTTCAGAGAAGCGATGGTGCCTCTGATAGCTACCGGAAGTCTGGATACGATACCTGCGAAGATAATCAGGGAGATACCGTTGCCGATTCCGTTTTCGTTAATTCTTTCGCCCAGCCACATCAGGAATGCGGTACCAGCAACCAGAGTCAGGATGATAACACCCTTCATTGCGATGCTGTCGCTGAGCAGGTAGTTTCTGAACAGACCGAAGGTTAAACCTGCTGCCTGTACAGTAGCCAGAACAACTGTCAGATAACGAGTATACTGAGCAATCTTCTTCTGACCTTCCTGACCTTCTTTTGCCAGCTGTTCCAGTGCCGGGATGGCAATGGTTAACAGCTGTAAAATAATCGATGCAGTAATGTACGGGGTAATGCTCAGGGCGAAGATAGTGAAATTACTAAATGCGCCACCGGAGAACATGTCGAACAGACCGAACAGACCGCTATCATTAGCCTGGAATGCAGCCGCGAAGATTTCACGGTTGATGCCAGGAACCGGGATACAGGATCCCAGTCTGAAAATCACCAGCATCATCACGGTGTATAACACCTTTTTGCGAACTTCGGGGATATGCCAAGCCTGAGCCATAGTCTTCAACATATTCATTTTAGATTACCTCAGCCTTTCCTCCTGCAGCTTCGATCTTTTCAATAGCAGACTTGCTGAACTTGTGAGCCTTAACGGTCAGCTTCTTTTCCAGCTTACCGTCGCCCAGGATCTTAACACCAGCGGTAACCTTCTTAGCCAGGCCAGCAGCCATGATCATTTCTACGGTTACTTCGGTGCCATCTTCGAACATGTTCAGAGCTTCTACGTTAACTCCTACATATTCCTGTCTCCAGATATTGGTGAAGCCTCTCTTGGGGATTCTTCTGTACAGGGGCATCTGGCCACCTTCGAAGCCCAGTCTTACACCGCCGCCAGATCTGGAATTCTGGCCGTTCATACCTCTACCAGCGGTCTTACCCTGACCGGTAGCAGTACCTCTACCTTTTCTCTTAGGCGCTTTGGTGGCGCCAGGAGCTGCTTTTAATTCATGAAGTTTCATTGGCATTCCACCTCCTAGATTTCTTCCATGGTAAGCAGATGGCTTACCTTTGCTACTGCTCCGCGAGTCTGGGGAGTGTTCGGGAGCTCTACGGACTGTCTGATCTTTCTCAGACCTAACGCTTCTACAACCTTCTTCTGAGCCGGGGAAGCGCCGATTGTGCTCTTTACTAAAGTAACTCTTACTTTATCTGCCATTTCGCGTTTCCTCCTAACCTAAAATTTCTTCCTTGGTCTTGCCTCTCAGACGGGAAACTTCTTCCACAGTCTTCAGAGCTCTCAGACCTTCGATGGTTGCCAGAGCCATGTTACCAGTGTTGCTGGAACCGATGGACTTAGCACGAACGTCCTTAACACCTGCCAGTTCCAGTACGGTACGTACTGCGGAACCAGCGATAACGCCGGTACCCTGTGCAGCGGGCATCAGCAGAACTCTGCCGGCACCGAATACACCCAGGGACTGGTGAGGGATAGTTGTTCCTACAGTGGGAACATAAATTAAAGCTTTCTTAGCATCTTCAGTTGCTTTTCTTACAGCTTCCGGAATTTCCTGAGCCTTGCCCAGACCAACGCCTACGTAGCCGTTTTCGTCACCAACTACAACAGTAACGCTGAACTTGAAATTCTTACCGCCCTTAACTACCTTTGTAACACGTCTGATGTTTACAATGGATTCCTTTAAGTCAAGCTTGGATGCATCAATCATTGTACGCATTCTGTTTCTCCTCCTAGAACTTCAGACCAGCTTCACGAGCGCCGTCTGCTAATTCCTTGACTCTTCCGTGATACAGGTAACCGCCTCTGTCGAAGCAAACACATTCAATACCTGCAGCCAGTGCCTTCTTAGCAACTGCTGCACCAACTGCCTTAGCAGCATCCTTGTTGCCGCCGTAAGCCAGTTCTGCCTTCAGTTCCTTTTCTAAAGAGGAAGCAGCTACCAGAGTCTTTCCGTTAACGTCATCGATGATCTGTGCAGAGATGTTCTTCAGAGATCTATACACACATAATCTCGGTCTTTCAGGAGTTCCAAATACGTCTTTTCTTACTCGAGCGTGACGAGCAAGACGTCTGTCGTTCTTACTATTTTTCTTAGCCATTTTCGTTACTCCTTCCTATTACTTCTTCTTAGCGCCGGCCTTGCCTTCTTTTCTACGTACAACTTCACCTACGTAGCGGATACCCTTGCCCTTGTAAGGTTCAGGCTTTCTCCACTTACGGATGTTAGCAGCGTAGTTACCAACCAGAGCCTTGTCAGCACCAGATACGGTAATTTCGGTCGGAGAAGTAACAGTAGTGGTGATACCTTCCGGATCCGGCATTTCTACGGGGTGGGAGTAACCTAAGTTCATAACCAGAACGTTACCCTTCTTTTCAGCCTTGTAACCAACGCCGATCATCTGCAGCTTCTTTTCGTAGCCAGTGGTAACACCAACAACCATGTTGTTGATCAGAGTTCTAGCCAGACCGTGGCTTTCTCTTGCTTCTTTGGAGTCATCAGCAGCCTTAACGTTTACAACGCCTTCAGCTACTTCGATAACGATTTTATTAGTGATCTGCTCCTGCAGTTCTCCCTTCGGGCCTTTTACAGTAACAAGATTGCTGTCACTGACTTTAACTTCGACACCAGCAGGAACTGTTACAGGAAGCTTACCGATTCTAGACATTCTAATACCTCCTAGATTCCTTCTTGTTACTACCAAACGTAGCAGATAACTTCTCCGCCTACGCCTAATTTTCTTGCCTGCTTGTCGGTGATCAGGCCGTTGGATGTGGAAATGATTGCGATTCCCAGACCTCCCAGTACCTTGGGTACGTCATCAGCCTTAGCATAAACCTTCAGGCCGGGCTTGGAAATCTTCTTGATTCCGCTGATTACCTTAGTCTTATCCGGACCGTACTTCATGGAAACCTTAATGGTGCCCTGCTTACCGTCTTCGATAACTTCGTAACCTCTGATATATCCTTCTTCCTTCAGAATTTCGGCGATTGCCTTCTTCATCTTGGAAGCAGGGATTTCAACAGTAGCGTGTCCTACTGTGTTGGCATTTCTGATTCTTGTCAGCATATCTGCGATAGGATCTGTCATTGTCATTGGTCGAGTACCTCCTTCCTTACAAAACTACCAGCTGGCTTTTCTTACGCCAGGGATTTCACCCTTGTAAGCCAGTTCTCTGAAGCAAATACGGCAGATACCGTACTTTCTCAGGTATGCATGCGGTCTTCCGCAAATCTTGCATCTGTTGTAAGCCTGAGTTGCAAACTTCGGCTTTCTCTGCTGCTTAACTTTGAGAGATGTCTTTGCCATAATTCCCTCCTATTTTTCGAACGGCATGCCGAGCATTTCCAGAAGAGCCTGAGCTTCTTCGTCGGTCTTAGCCGTAGTAGTGAATACGATGTTCATACCTCTGATCTTTTCTACCTTATCGTAGGTGATTTCGGGGAAGATCAGCTGTTCCTTGATACCCATGGAGTAGTTACCACGACCATCGAAGGAATTCTTGCTTACGCCCTTGAAGTCTCTTACGCGAGGCAGAGAGATGTTGAAGAACTTATCAGCAAATTCATACATGTTGTCGCCACGCAGGGTAACTTTTGCACCGATGGGCATACCCTGTCTCAGCTTGAAGTTAGCAATGGACTTCTTAGCCTTGGTGATTACGGGCTTCTGGCCTGCGATCAGTCCCAGTTCTTCAACTGCAACTTCCAGCAGCTTTGCGTTTTCCTTAGTGTCGCCCAGACCCATGTTAATGGTGATCTTTTCCAGCTTGGGAACTTCCATTACATTCTTATATTTAAACTTTTCCATCATGGAATTGAATACTACATTCTTGTAGGTGTCATACAGTCTTGCTGCCAAGATGATTCCCTCCTTTCTTAGTCGATAACCTGACCGGTCTTCTTGGATACTCTCTTCTTGTGGCCGTTTTCTACCTTGTAACCAATTCTGGTCGGAGCCTTAGCCTTAGTATCATAGTACATTACGTTGGATACATGAATCGGACCTTCGATGTGCTTGATTTCAGCAGCTTCAGTTCTGGTCTGCTTCTGATGCTTGGTCTGAATGTTCACGCCTTCAACGATTACGGTGTTCTTCTTGGGGAATGCCTTCAGGACTCTGCCCTTCTTGCCCTTATCCTTACCAGTGATCACCAGTACGGTATCATTCTTCTTAATATGCATCTTTTCCACCTCCTACAGTACTTCCGGTGCCAAAGATACGATCTTCATGAAGCCCTTGTCACGCAGCTCTCTAGCTACAGGTCCGAAGATACGGGTACCAACAGGGTTCTTATCGTCTTTGATGATTACTGCTGCGTTCTGGTCGAACTTAACGTAGCTACCGTCAATTCTTCTTGCGCCGTGCATGGAACGAACGATAACTGCCTTAACTACGTCACCCTTCTTTACTACGCCACCGGGGGTAGCATCCTTAACTGCACATACGATGATATCTCCAATGTTCGCAGTTCTGCGGCTAGTACCACCCAGAATGCGGATACATAACAGTTCTTTTGCACCGGAATTGTCGGCAACTTTTAATCTTGTTTCTGTCTGAATCATTTTAGGTTGCCTCCTTTATTACTTAACCTTTTCGACGATGTTAACCAGTCTCCATCTCTTGTCCTTGGACAGGGGTCTGGTTTCCATGATTCTAACCTTATCGCCGATGCTGCATTCGTTCATTTCGTCATGAGCCTTGAACTTCTTGGTTCTCTTAACAGACTTACCGTAAAGAGAATGACGAATAGATTCTTCACAAGATACAACGATGGTCTTATCCATCTTGTTGCTTGTTACGATGCCGACTCTAGTCTTTCTAGCATTTCTATCTAACATATTGTACATCCTCCTTTCGATTAACCTTCAATGTTCTTCAGCTGCTTTTCTCTCAGCACGGTCTTGCAACGAGCGATATCCTTCTTGATATCTCTCATCTTGATGGGGTTTTCTAACTGACCGGTAACGTGCTGGAATCTCAGGTTGAACAGTTCGTTCTTCAGCTTCTTCACTTCAGCGTTCAGTTCAACTTCGGACATCTTCTTGATCTGTTCGATTTTCATTACGCTTCACCACCCTCTACTACTTCCTGGTTCTTGATGGCAAACTTGCACTTTACGGGCAGCTTGTGCATAGCAAGTCTCATAGCTTCTCTTGCTGCTGCTTCAGAAACGCCTTCAATTTCAAACATTACTCTACCAGGCTTAACTACTGCTACCCAGTATTCCGGAGCACCCTTACCGGAACCCATACGAACTTCTGCGGGCTTCTTAGTAACCGGCTTGTGCGGGAAAATCTTAATATATACCTTACCGCCTCTCTTGATGGATCTAGTCATGGCGATACGGGCAGCTTCTATCTGATTAGAGGTGATCCAACCACATTCCTGGGATACCAGACCATAAGTTCCGTAAGTGATGGTATTACCCTTGGTTGCCACACCCTTCATTCTTCCTCTGTGGACTCTACGACGTTTCACTCTCTTAGGCATTAACATCGCGATTTCCTCCTTTCTTCTATCGCTTATTCTGCAGAAGCTTCGGTAACTACTTCCTCAGCGGGAGCAGCTTCTACTACAACCGGCTTTGCAGGTCTCTTTCTCGGATTTACAAACTTCTTTTCTTCTTTTACTTCGCCGTTCTTACGGTCTCTTCTGTCGTTTCTTTCTCTTCTGGGACGATCGCCATCGCGTCTGTCGCGTCTGTCGCCTCTCTTGCGATCGCTCTTCGGAGCTTCTTCCGGCAGATTGGACTTCAGATCCTTGGACAGGTGTTCACCGTTGTTGATCCAAACCTTAACGCCCAGCTTACCGTAAGTGGTGTCTGCTTCTGCAAATCCGTAAGCGATATCAGCTCTCAGAGTATGAAGAGGAACGTTACCTTCGCTGTACTTTTCGCTTCTAGCGATTTCAGCACCGCCTACACGACCGGAGATCATAACCTTGATACCCTTAGCACCGGACTTCATGGTTCTGCCGATCGCCTGCTTCATAGCTCTTCTGAAGGAGATTCTCTTTTCCAGAGCCTGTGCAATGCTTTCAGCGGTCAGCTGAGCATCCAGTTCAGGCTTTCTTACTTCTACGATATTGATGGAAACGGTCTTGCCGGTCAGCTTTTCAACTTCAGCCTTCAGCTGATCGATTCCAGCACCGCCGCTGCCGATAACCATACCAGGCTTTGCAGTCAGAACAGTGATCTTCATCTGATTGTTAGCTGCTCTTTCGATTAAAACCTTGGATACGCCAGCTGCGTATAACTTCTTCTTAACGTATTCTCTGACTTTCTTATCTTCAACCAGGTAGTCAGCAAAATCTTTCTTATCTGCGTACCACTTGGAATCCCAGTCTTTGATAACGCCCACTCTTAATCCATGTGGACTTACTTTCTGACCCATTGTGTAACCTCCTGTTAATTATCTTTCCTTTAAAACGATGCCGATGTGGCTGCTTCTCTTCAGGATGATAGATGCTCTACCCTGAGAACCAGCTCTCCATCTCTTCATGGTCGGACCCTGGTTAGCGTATGCGTCTGCAACGTACAGCTTGGTAACATCCATTTCGTGGTTGTTTTCTGCGTTTGCCTTTGCGGACAGCACTACCTTTTCTACCAGTTCAGCACCCTTACCAGGAGTAAACTTTAAGATTGCTAAAGCTTCGTCTAAATTCTTTCCTCTGATTAAATCGGTAACAGGCTTTACCTTGATCGGAGACATTCTTACATATTTTGCAACTGCTCTTGCTTCCATTTTCATATCTCCTTTCTATTATCTCTTAACCTTGGAGGACTTGTCAGCAGCATGTCCTCTGTAGTTTCTGGTCGGAGCGAATTCGCCCAGGCGATGTCCAACCATATCTTCGGTGATGTACACGGGAACGTGCTTCTTGCCGTCGTGTACTGCGATTGTATGTCCTACCATCTGCGGGAAAATAGTAGACGGTCTGGACCAGGTCTTGATGACCTTTTTGTCGTTAGCAGCATTCATCTCTTCGATAGCCTTCAGCAGCTTCGCGTTGACGAAAGGGCCTTTCTTTAAAGATCTACCCATTATTTCATTCTCCCTTCAACTTACTTGTCGTTTCTTCTCTTTACGATATACTGGTTGGAAGCCTTGTTCTTCTTTCTGGTCTTGTAACCCAGAGCCGGCTTACCCCAAGGTGTTACCGGGCTCACACGACCGATACCAGCCTTACCTTCACCACCACCGTGCGGGTGATCGTTCGGGTTCATTACGGAACCACGTACGGTAGGTCTGATACCCATGTGGCGCTTACGGCCAGCCTTACCCAGTACGATGTTGGAGTGATCATTGTTACCTACTTCACCGATGGTAGCTCTGCATTCCTTGCGGATCTTACGAACTTCGCCGGACGGCAGACGAACCTGGCAGTAGTCGCCTTCCTTCGCCATCAGCTGAGCACCGTTACCAGCGGAACGAACCAGCTGAGCACCCTTGCCAGCCTTCAGTTCTACGTTGTGGATAATGGTACCAACCGGGATATCGTGCAGGCACAGTGCGTTACCAACAGTGATGTCAGCGTTTGCACCGGACATGATCACATCGCCAACCTTCAGCTTGTTGGGAGCGATGATGTATCTCTTTTCACCATCTGCATACAGTACCAGAGCGATGTTAGCGCTTCTGTTCGGGTCGTATTCGATGGTCTTAACAGTTGCGGGGATATCATCCTTGTTTCTCTTGAAGTCGATGATTCTGTACTTGATCTTAGCGCCGCCGCCTCTGTGTCTTACAGTGATCTTACCTCTGGAGTTTCTTCCGGAGTGCTTCTTCAGGCTTACTGTAAGAGACTTCTCGGGGGTGGAGGTGGTGATTTCCTCGAAGGTGGAAACGGTCATACCTCTTAAGCCCGGAGTAGTCGGATTATATTTCTTAATTCCCATTGTTTAGTTCCTCCTTACAGGCTCTGGAAGAATTCGATTTCCTTACTCTTTTCAGTCAGAGTAACGATTGCCTTCTTAGAAGCAGCAGTTCTTCCGATAAATCTACCCATTCTCTTCATTTTACCGTTAACATTCATGATGTTAACCTTTTCAACTTCAACGCCGAAGATTTCTTCAACAGCCAGCTTAACCTGAGTCTTGTTAGCATCTACAGCAACCTTGAAAGTATATTTCTTGTTCTGCGCGTCATCCATGGAAGTTTCAGTGATGACCGGTTTTAAAATTACGTCATAAGCAGTCATTACGCGTATACCTCCTCGATCTTCTTTACAGCATCCGCGGTGATGATGAAGCTAGTGTGGTTTACGATTTCGTAAACGTTCATCTGGGATACCATGGTGGTCTTTACTCCGGGGATATTAGCTGCAGCCTTGATAACTACGTCATCCTTTTCTGCGGTAACGATCAGAGCCTTCTTAGCAGCCTTCACGTTTTCTAATACCTTGATCATATCCTTAGTCTTGGGTGCATCCAGCTTCAGAGCATCCAGAACTACGATTTCGTTCTCCTGTACCTTGGAGGTCAGAACAGACTTCAGTGCCAGTCTTCTTACCTTCTTGGGAACGCTGTATCTGTAGTCTCTCGGCTTGGGTGCGAATACAACACCACCACCGATCTGGGACGGGTCAGTTGTGGAACCCTGTCTGTGACGACCGGTACCCTTCTGACGGAAGGGCTTTCTACCACCACCACGAACTTCTGCTCTGGTCAGTGCGGACTGTGTACCCTGTCTCTGGTTTGCTAAATAGTTCTTGATTACTTCGTGAACTGCATATTCATTAACTTCGATTCCGAAGATTGCATCGTTCAGTTCGATGATGCCGGCTTCAGCGCCAGCCATGTTCAGCATAGTAACTTTTGCCATTTGACTTCCTCCTTTCCTTTACCTTATTTTCCCTTGACAGCATACTGAATCTTCAGCAGGCCGCCCTTGTTTCCGGGAACTGCGCCCTTAACGAGCATCAGGTTTCTGTCGGCGATGATTTTAACGAGTTCTACATTCTGTACAGTAACAGTATCTCTACCGGTTCTACCAGGACCTTCGTTGCCCTTGAATACACGAGAGGGATAAGTTGCTGCTGCCAGACCGCCGGGAAGTCTCTTGTGCTTGGAACCGTGGCTCATGGGGCCTCTGCGGTGTCCGTGACGCTTAATGTTACCCTGGGTACCCTTACCTTTGGAAGTACCGGTGATGTCCAGCTTAACGCCTTCTTCGAAGTCAGCTACGGTGATCACCTGGCCAGCTTCGTAGGTTTCGCCTTCAGACAGACGAATTTCGGTCAGGTACTTCTTGGGAGCTACCTGAGCCTTAGCGAAGTGACCCAGCATGGGCTTGTTTAATCTGTGTTCCTTCTGATCTTCGAAACCGATCTGTACTGCATTGTAGCCATCGGTTTCAACGGTCTTGATCTGGGTTACAACTGCGGGACCAGCTTCGATTACGGTCACCGGAACTGCAACGCCGTGGTCTACGAAGATCTGAGTCATACCGATCTTCTTACCTAAGATTGTCTTCATTCCTTTTGTTCCTCCTAAATTTCTTACAGCGGATTACTTTTTGGTAATCATACTAAGTGGAGATTATCCAGGTGGGCATCGCTCTCATTGACACAGGATTGAGGCGATACGCTTTAGGTCAATCTATGTGATTCTTAGTATTACAGTTTGATTTCGATGTCTACGCCAGCGGGCATATCCAGCTTCATCAGAGCATCGATGGTCTTGGGGGTCGGGCTCAGGATGTCGATCAGTCTCTTGTGAGTTCTCTGTTCGAACTGTTCTCTGGAGTCCTTGTACTTGTGTACCGCTCTCAGGATGGTGATTACCTGCTTTTCGGTCGGCAGGGGAATCGGGCCGGATACTTCAGCACCGGTCTTCTTAGCGGTTTCTACGATCTTAGCTGCGGACTGGTCCAGAGTCTTGTGATCGTAAGCCTTTAACTTAATTCTGATTTTCTGACTGCTCATTGTTTGTTCCTCCTATATTTTCGTACGTTTTCGCTATGCTGTACGAGGGCTTCCGCGCCTCTTTTTTCAGGTGTTCACGGCTGTTCGCCGGTTCGTTTCGGACCGCAGCCGGTCACTCGGTTTTGAGTCGAAACACGTTTCCGTGTGTTTCATTATTTTTTACTCAAAACAAAAGCGCGAGATCCCTTCGCCCGGTTCTTGACCGGACAGTTCTCGGCAGAAATTACCTGATAGCTCAGCAACTTTCTGCTTCATCGCATTGATTTTAAGCATTAGCAGCGCTTGTAGCAGTTGTTCACAAGCTTTTTTAGTATAAAACATAATTCTCAATTTGGCAAGTGTTTTTTTAAACTTTTTTTCGTTTTTTTCTACTTTTTTTCAAACCCCCGAAAATGCTGAAATCCAGTAAAATCAACGCTTTCAGCGATTCTCATTTTTCGCATTGACGAACACTCTTCCGGGCGTTCCATTTTGAATTATCTGAAAATTAGCCCCTGAAATCATCATCGGTTTTTTAAAAACCGCAGGCCTATCTATCCAAACCATGATTTTCGTCGTTTTTCCCTTGTATACAAGGTTTTCCTGTAAGTTTTCCCGTAGACTTTTTATTTTCCGTGATTATTTTCAATTTTACCCGATATACAAGAAAAAATTATTTTCCGTTTTTTGCTTTTTCCCAAAAGAAAAACGACCGCATTTTCGGAATTTCACCGAAAATGCGGTCGTTTCTTACATATTATTTATTCCGGCTGATACGCATCGGTCAGACGAACGATGGATTCTGCCAGGATCTTGGTTGCCTTGAACCAGTGTTCCAGGCTGATGCTTTCGTTTCTGTGATGCATGATGTTCTTTTCATCCGGGAACAGAATACCGAAGCTTACAGCGTTGGGAATGGTTCTTGCGTAAGTCGCACCACCGGTCACGCCAGGCTTTGCATCCACGTCGCCGCTGAATTCCTTGTACGCTTCCATCAGAGCAACGATTACAGGATGATCTACCGGCAGATAGATCGGACCGTCGTGAGACTTCTTCACCACGCCGTAGCCGTACTTGTTCAGCACTTCGCTCATGCCTTCATAAACCTGAGCATCAGTGCAGGTAACCGGGTAACGTACGTTGATAACCAGCTTCCACGCTTCTTCGTTGGCATCGATCACGCCGGTGTTCCAGATCAGTTCGCCGGAAACTTCGTCGGTCAGACCGCAGCCCATGCCGTAGCCCTTGTTGCCGAAGCCGATATGTTCATTGTAGAATCCTACGAATTCTGCAACAGAATCGTTAGCGAAGGTTAAATTGCCCATGAACTTCATCAGCTGAGAGATCGCACTGAAGCCCATGTGAGGTCTTGCGCCGTGAGCGGAAACACCCTGTACGGAGATTTCCAGGCTCTTGCCCTTACCCTTGCATTCGATCTTATGTTCTTCGTTGGCATTGAATTCTTCTGCCTTCGCACGAACGTCATCGTAACCTTCTTCGCTGTAAACCAGAACCTTTGCGAAGTCGGGAACGGAGTTGGACGCAGTACCACCCTGGATATTGCGAACTTCCAGACCCTTTGCGCCAGCCGGAGTCTTCGCGAACTTACCTACCAGGTCGAATACCAGAACGCCCATTTCGCTGTGCAGCAGGGGGAATACACCGTCAGGAGTGAAACCGAAGTCCGGCTTACCTGCCATTTCCAGGTACTTACCCATACCATCCCAGTTGGTTTCTTCGTCCAGACCCAGGATCACGCGGATGTTCTTTCTGGGAACGAAGCCTGCTTCCTTGATTGCCTTCATTGCATATAAGCTGGCAACGATGGGGCCCTTGTTATCGGAAGTTCCACGGCCATACATACGACCGTCCTTCACTTCTGCGCCGTAAGGGTCGAAATCCCAGTCGCTGCCTTCCGGAACAACGTCCAGATGACCCAGGATCGCCATGGTTTCTGCAGCGTCGTCCACCTTCCATTCGATGTGGCCGCCGTAGTTGTTGGCATTGAAGGTTTCGAAGCCTTCGCGTTCACCCATAGCTAACGTTGCCTGGAACACTTCCTGTACGCCTTCACCGAAGGGAACGGGATCGCCGTCGATGCCCAGCTCGTCCACGCTCTTGATGCGTACCAGAGTCTGCAGATCTTTGATCATATCCTCTCTGTACTGTTCCAGCTGCTGAATATACTTCTTTTCACACATAAACAAATTCCTTTCCACAGCAACGCTGTGTCTTCCTCTTCTTATTTATATCGTGCTCTCTGCGAAGCAGTTCTCATGAAGGAACTCTTCACCGATCAGCGCCGTTACATCATCCAGCGCCTGTTTCGCCCTCTGCAGATGACCGGAGCGCTGAAGCACTTCGTTTTCATCCAGAGTGTGATCCAGAGGAATGATGTAATAGTTCTGTTTTCCGCCGGACTGGAATCGATCCACCCAGACCGGAAGGACATTCATGGACATTTCGGTCACAGTTTCCGTTTCCGGATCCCAGACCAGGTCCACGTTGGCCAACATCCCCTGTTCCGTGTAGCGGTTGTCCAGGGTTTCTGCTCTCTGATTGGAGATGAAGTTCCCCATGGAGTAGAACACCGGAACATCGCCCAGCCATTCCACCGGCTGGAGAACGTGAGGATGGGACGCGAAGATGATATCCGCACCAAAGTCCGCTACCTTTTCCGCAATGGACTTCTGCCAGCGGTTGGCGCTTCTCTGGTACTCTTCGCCCCAGTGCAGATACGCAATGACGATATCCGCCCCGGCAGCCTTCGCATCTTCAATGTCCTGTTTCAAATATGCCAGATCCTGATCCAGCATGGGGTATGCAAAGCCGTTGATCCATTCCTTGGACGCAGCCGACATGGCAGACCCATTCATGGTTCGGTTGGATGCCGAACCGGAAGTTTCATATGTATATGCAACCACACCGACACGCAGGCCTTTCACATCCACCAGAGTAAAGGTGGTTTCCTTTTCTCCGGCCAGCTGCGAGCCCACCGTGGTCAGCCCCGCATTGCGCAGGACCTTCAGCGTCCGCTGCATTCCGCGGTAACCGCGGTCCAGCATGTGGTTGTTGGCGGTGATTGCCACATCAAAGCCGGCGTCGCGAATGTCGTCCGCCATGGAATCCGGCGAATTGAAGGCCGGGTAGCCCGTGGGCTTTCCTGCCGCAAAGGTGGTCTCCACATTGCAGAGCGCCAGGTCCGCCTGGCTGATGTAGTCTTTTACATACATATAATTATTAGAGAAGTCATATTCCCCGGTGTTGGGATCATACTGCGCCGTCAACTGTGTACTGTGTGCCATGATGTCCCCCGCGCAGGTGATGGATAGCTGGATGGGCGAAAGGGCTTCCGCCTCGCCGTCCTCTCCGGCAACCTCGTCTTCGACGATTGCCCCGGCGTCAGGGTTCTCCGGTTCCTCCCCTGTATGTACGAACAGCGGGATCGCCAAAGCGCCCGCTGCCAGTAGCATCGCAAGAAGGACGAGCCAAATCATCCGGCGTTTTCCGGCATTCTGATTCTGTTGTTCTCTACCTTCTCCCGTCATATTCGATCTCCTATCTTACCGCCTGTACGCCTTCGATTTCAGGATAAGATTCCTTCAGGATACGAGCGATACCACCGTTGATGGTCATCTGTCTGTGAGGGCAGCCTGCGCAGTGGCCCAGCAGTCTTACCAGAACGATCTTATCTTCAGTGTAATCTACGAACTCAACGTCGCCGCCATCTCTCTGCAGATAGGGTCTGATCTGTTCCAGAGCTTCTTTAATCTTTTCTTTCATTTGTTTTTCCTCCATTTATATTTATATTCAGCTTCCCCAAACGGGTTCTGCCGTATATTCAGGTACCATTTGGCCACCGTCCACTTTGACGATGATAACCGGTTTGATGGGGTCCCCGTCCGCATTCAGCGTGATGGAACCTGTCGCGCCCGCGAACTCGCGGATCGATGTCATCTTTTCCATGATCAGATAGCCGTTTTCGGGATCTCCCGCCTGTTCGATGGCTTCCAGCGCCAGTCGATAAGCGTCAAAGCCCAGAGCTTCTTCGTTGGACGGGATCGCATCCTGTCCGTATTTTGCCCGGTAAGCATTTAAAAATACGGTACTCATATCGGTCAGGTCATGCTGTGCATCGTAGACCGTGGTGAAACGGGCGCCTTCCACAGCGTCGCTCTTACTGTTCAGAAAGTCCTCCACTTCCCAGCGGTTGGTTCCCACAAAGAGCAGATTCAGATCCGCCATGGCTTCCATGATGGTCACAGCCGTCTTGGCATCCGCCGGCAGGAACACCACTTTGATCCCGTTGGTGTTTTTCTTGATTTCCTCGATCTGCGCGCTGAAATCGGTGGTTCCCTTTTCGTATTCCACGGTGTAGACCACGCTGGTTTCGGAAATTTCCACCTGGCCGCCGTAGGACGCTTCCACCAGAGACGCCAGCTTGTCAGTGAACTGCTGAGCCATGGCTGCCACGTAATCGTTATCTCTTTCCTTCAGAACGATGGCTCTGTTTTCCTGCAGATATTCGAACACGTACTTGGCCGCCGCATTTCCCTGGAAGGCATCAATGAAACATACGCGGGCGTAGTAGGGATTGGACTTGGTTAAGATCGGATTGGTACAAGTGATCCCGATGGTGGGAACTTCCGCCTTTTCAAAGACGTTGCTTCCCAGAAGGCTCAGGGTACTGGTGTAGCTTCCCAGAACCGCCGCCACATTATGATTCACCAGCTCCGCGGCAACCGC
>JAFOGM010000307.1 GCA_017386805.1 Bacillota bacterium | reverse complement strand
GCTTCAATAAACAAATCAGTAAACTCTTCCGGACTCTTGGAAGGAATTTCACTGGGAGCAACACAAACTGCGCTGGGCAGGAAATAGACGCCCTCCAGATTTCGCATCATCTCGCGATAACCGGCAGTGTCCAAAGAGGCGTTCTCACCAAAGGCAAGCGCCACATGGTTGGTAATGGAGGTGTGCATCATGTTCAGTACGGTGTCCTTGATGTCCAGACCGTCCAGAACCTGACGGCGCTGGGCGTAGATATTCTCACGCTGCTTGTTCATGACATTGTCATACTGCAGAACGTACTTACGGATCCCGAAGTTGCGGCCTTCCACCTTCTTCTGGGCACCTTCGATGGACTTGGTCAGCAATCCTGCTTCGATGGGTTCATCTTCCGCCACGCCCATTCTGGAAACGATGCCCTGCATGCGTTCCCCACCGAAGAGGCGCATCAGTTCGTCTTCCATGGACAGGAAGAACTGGGTTCGACCCTGGTCGCCCTGACGGCCGGCTCTTCCTCGCAGCTGGTTATCGATACGGCGGGATTCATGACGTTCCGTACCGATGATGCACAGACCGCCCAGATCTCTTACCTTGGCCTGTTCTTCCGCACGTTCTTCCTTGAACTGTGCCAGCAGTCTCTGATAGGTTGCTCTGGCTTCCAGCAATTCCGGATCGTCGGTGGTCACAAAGCTGGAAGCGAAGGAGATGGCTTCATCGCTGTAGCCGCTCTTTCGCATTTCTTTTTTCGCTTCGAATTCCGGGTTACCGCCCAGGATGATGTCGGTACCACGGCCCGCCATGTTGGTGGCAATGGTCACTGCGCCCAGACGACCAGCTTCCGCAACGATTTCCGCTTCGCGCTGATGCTGCTTCGCATTCAGTACGTTATGCTTTACGCCGCGCTTCTTCAGCATTTCACTGATGAGCTCGGATTTTTCGATGGAGATGGTACCTACCAGAACCGGCTGGCCTGTGGCGTGATATTCCGCGATGCGATCCACGATGGCTTTATACTTTCCACGTTCGGTGGCGTAGAAGGAGTCATCCATATCCACACGGGCAATGGGCTTATTGGTGGGAATCACCACAACGTCCATGTTGTAGATTTCACGGAATTCGCTTTCTTCCGTTTTCGCTGTACCGGTCATACCGGCCAGCTTCTGGTACATACGGAAGTAGTTCTGTAAGGTGATGGTAGCCAGGGTCTTGGATTCCTGACGAACCTTGATCCCTTCCTTGGCTTCAATGGCCTGATGGAGGCCGTTGCTGTAACGGCGGCCAAACATCAGACGGCCGGTGAATTCGTCGACGATGACGATTTCCCCGTCTTTTACGATATAATCCACGTCACGGCGCATGATAGCGTTGGCTCTCAGCGCTGCCAGTACGTGGTGATTGATTTCCATGTTCTGCGGGTCGGAGAAGTTTTCGATGTGGAAGGCCCGTTCGCACTTGGCAACCCCTTCGTCGGTCAGCGCCACGCTGCGTTCCTTTTCATCGATGGTGTAGTCCACATCCACCTTCAGCAGGCGTACCATGCGGTCCGCAACACCGTACAGCTCGTTGGCCTGGTCCCCCTGACCGGAAATGATCAGCGGTGTACGAGCTTCGTCGATGAGGATGGAGTCCACTTCGTCCACTACAGCAAAGTTCAGAGGACGCTGCATCAGGTCTTCCTTGTAGATGACCATGTTGTCTCTCAGATAGTCGAAACCGAATTCGTTGTTGGTCCCGTAGGTGATATCGGCGTTGTAAGCGGCTCTTCTCTGTTCCTTGGTGATACCGTGAACGATGCAGTCCACAGTCAGTCCCAGCCAGGTGTAGAGCTTACCCATCCACTCCATATCTCGGCGAGCCAGATAGTCGTTGACGGTCACTACGTGAACGCCCTTTCCTTCCAGCGCGTTCAAATAAGTGGGCAGGGTAGCAACCAGAGTCTTCCCTTCCCCGGTTCGCATTTCAGCGATGCGGCCCTGATGAAGAACGATCCCCCCGATGAGCTGTACGCGGAAGTGCTTCATCCCCAGACTTCTCCAGGCAGCTTCACGACAAACCGCAAAGGCTTCCACCAGAATATCATCCAGCGTTTCGCCGTTCTTCAGACGTTCCTTGAACTCCGGCGTCTTGGCCTTCAGTTCGGCATCGGAAAGCTTTTCCATCTGGCCTTCCAGAGCCAGGATCTGGTCTGCGATTTTTTCTAATTTCTTTACTTCCTTGGTGTTGAGATCACCAAAGACTTTTTCTAAAAATCCCATAGTGTTTCCCTTTCTCCTTATATCTTAATGGATTTGTATATTCGTTCAAATTCTGCCGAAAGCGCAGAATAATCTAACTTAAATTATACCATTTTCCAATGCAATTCCCAACCCCGGAAATGTGTATTTTTCATGTTTTTTATCGACATTTTTCGACAACAAAAAACCTCCGGAGGACGGACCTTCGGAGGTTTGGTGCGATGATATTCAGTTCGGAAACGAAACGTCTTATTCGGTCACAAAGGCATCGTAAATTGCACGGATGGCAACTTCGAAGTCCTTGTTTTCCACGCCGACGATGATGTTCATTTCGCTGGAACCCTGGTCGATCATACGGATATTGACCTTCGCCTCGGCCAACGCCGTAAACAGCCTCGCAGCCGTCCCGCACCTATTTGCCATACCGGTACCTACGGTGGCAATCAGGGCGATGTCGTGGCTGACATCCACCTTATCGGGGCTCAGCTTGCGTTCGATTTCGTCCAGGATTTCTCCCAGGTTGTTCTTCAGCTGCTTCTTGGAGATGACCACAGAAACGCTGTCGATACCGCTGGGGAGATGTTCCACATTGATGTTGTATCCTTCCAAAATACCCAGCAGTCGCTTGATGTATCCCACTTCGGTGCTCATCAGGTTCTTGTGGAGACCGATAACGGTGAAGTCCTTGGAGCCTGCGATACCGGTGATAACACGGCCGTCATCTTCCGGCTTTGCACTGGATACGATCATGGTTCCGGGATGTTCCGGATCGTTGGTATTTCGGATGTTGATGGGGATATTCTTACCTCTTACGGGGTAGATGGCATTTTCGTGCAGAACACTGGCGCCCATGTAGGACAGTTCGCGCAGTTCCGCATAGGAAATGGTGCCGATGGGGTGCGGGTTCTTTACGATGCGGGGGTCCGCCTGTAAGAAACCGTGCACGTCGGTCCAGTTTTCGTAGATCACAGCGTCAACCGCCTTAGCTACGATGGAACCGGTGATGTCGGAACCGCCTCTGGTGAAGGTCTTGATCTTACCGTTGGGCATAGTTCCATAGAAACCGGGGATCACCGCGCCGTCGTGCTTCTTCAGTTCTTCGGACAGGGCCTTGTCGGTTTCTTCGTCCAGGAACTTTCCTTTTTCGTTGAACTGCACCAGACCGGCAGCGTCAACGAAGTCCAGTCCCAGGTATGCCGCAGTCAGCTTAGCATTCAGATATTCACCGCGGGATGCGATGTAATCCGGGCCTTCGCCGGCTTCCAGCTTTTCACGGATCTCTGCGAATTCTTCTTCCAGGTTGATGCTCACGCCCAGGCTGATTGCCATGGCCATGT
>JAFOGM010000306.1 GCA_017386805.1 Bacillota bacterium | reverse complement strand
ATACCATCATCGAAACCCGTGTAGCCGATGATTTCATTATCCATATGTCCGGAATGATTTCCGTTCTGGCGGTACATCGTCTCCATGTATTGGGTGATATTTTCGACAGAGGGGACAATGCAGACCGCGTTCTGAACGCTTTGAAAGAACATCACCGCGTGGATATCCAATGGGGGAACCACGATATTCTGTGGATGGGGGCAGCTGCTGGGAATACCGCCTGCATCGCTAATGTCATTCGTATCTGTACCCGTTACGATAACCTGCACACCCTGGAAGTTGGTTACGGTATCAGTATTCGTCCGCTGCTGACCTTCGCGCTGGCAACCTACGAAAACGATCCCTGTCCCAATTTCAAGGCCATCGTCAGCACTCAGGATGCGCTGGCGCAGTCTGACTTAAAGACCCTGGCGAAGATCTCCAAGGCTATCGCTGTGATCCAGTTCAAGCTGGAAGGTCAGTTGATTGCCCGTCATCCCCATTATGAAATGGATGAAATGCCTCTGCTTCATAAGGTGGATTACAAGAACAAGACCGTGGAAATCGAAGGTAAGATCTACCAGATGAATGAAAACGACTTCCCCACCATCGATCCGGAAGATCCCTATAAGCTGACCGAAATGGAAGAAGCAGTTGTGGAACGTCTGAGAGACGCCTTCCTGGAAAGCGAACTGCTGCAGGACCACGTCAGATTCCTGTTCTCCACAGGAAGCATCTATAAGTGCTATAACAACAACCTGCTGTTCCACGGATGTATGCCGCTGAATGAAGACGGTACCTTCATGGAAATCATGACCGATGATGGTCCCATGAAAGGCAAGGAATGGTTCGACTACGCAGAACGACTGGTTCGTCATGGCTATTTCGCCAACGAAGACGAAGAAGATAAGCAGCGCGGCGTGGACTTCTTCTGGTATCTGTGGTGTGGTTACAAATCCCCGCTGTTTGGTAAGAAGAAGATCACCACGTTTGAACGACTCTTCATTGATGACAAGGATACCTGGAAGGAACCGAAGAATCCGTACTACACTCTGATGGACGATGAAAAGATCGTCATGGATATCGTGGAGGAATTCGGATTGGATCGTGAGACTGCATACCTGATGAACGGCCATATGCCGGTAAAGAAGGGTTCGAACCCCATTCATGCCAACGGCAGAGCCTTCGTAATCGACGGCGGTCTTTCCAAGGCATATCAGAAGACCACCGGTATCGCCGGCTATTCTCTGATCTACAATTCCTACGGTTTCGTGCTGGCGGCCCATGAGCCCTTCGAATCCAAGGAAGCGGCTGTCCGCGACGAAAAGGATATCGTATCCACCCAGGTGGCGAAGCAGGATATCTACAAGAGAATCCTGAACAAGGATACCGACCCCGGAAAGAGAAACCAGCAGCACATCGAAGATCTGAAGAAGCTGCTCTATGCATTCCGCAACGGTCTCATCAACGAAAAACGTTAATCATGACATAAAAAAGGACTGCGATCTGAAGATCGCGGTCCTTTTTGGTTGCCATAATCAGGGGCAAGCCGCGCTTGCGCGGCTCTTATTTTGCGTCCCAGGCCATCTGGAGAACATTCAGGTAATCCTGTTTGTCCATGGGGCGGGGGTTACTTTCGGTGGAAATGTTCTTTGCGGACATGTCGGCCAGCAGATCGAAGTCTGCGGGAGATACGCCAGCCAGATCGGAGAACAGCGGCAGCTTTACATCCTTAGCTAACTTCTGTACGGCGTCTACTGCCAGCTTTGCGCCTTCGTCGTCGGTATCGAATACGAAGCCCATAGCCTTAGCGACACGAGCGTACTTTTCCTTACCGTAGTCCATGGAGTATTCCATAACGTGAGGCAGGAAGATGGCGTTACAGGTACCGTGAGGCAGGTCGTAGATACCGCCCAGAGATTCAGCAACGCAGTGTACGGAAGCTACGTCGGAGTGGCTGAATGCGATACCGGCTAACATGGAGCCCATGAGCATTGCGCTTCTTGCATCCAGATCGTCGCCGTGTTCTACAGCCTGTAACAGGTTTCCGTAGATCAGTTCGATGGCGTACAGAGCTACAGCATCAGCGATGGGTTCGGAACAATTTGCGGTGTAAGCTTCGATGGCGTGGGTCAGAGCATCCATACCGGTGGCTGCGGTGACGGAAGCGGGAACGGACAGGGTCAGTTCCGGATCGCAGATGGCTACCTTACCAGCGGTGAAGGGGCTCTTTACGGTCATCTTATAGTGATTCTTTGTATCGGTAATTACGGAGGAGAAGGTCAGTTCGCTCCCGGTACCGGAGGTGGTGGGGACGTTGATCAGCAGCGGCAGAGGTTCTGTGGCTGCAGTTTTGCCTTCATACTTTTTGATTTCAGTCGCATTGTGAGCCAGCAGAACACCGATGGATTTCGCACAGTCGATGGGAGAACCACCGCCGACAGCCACGAGGCAGTCTGCACCAAATTCTCTGGCGACTTCTGCACCAGCCTCCACATTGACATCTTTCGGATTTGCTTCGACACCGTCGAATACTTTGTATTCGATTCCTGCATCATCCAGCAGTGCGGTGATTTTATCTAAGATCCCGGCT
>JAFOGM010000305.1 GCA_017386805.1 Bacillota bacterium | reverse complement strand
GCTGAAAAGTGCGTTTCCAAGATCATCACCGAAATGGGTGTTATGGAAGTTAGAGAAGATGGTATCTGGGTAACCGAATTACACCCCGACTTCACTTGGGAAGACATCCAGGCAGCTACCGGTTGCGAACTGCACAAGGATCCCAACATGAAGGCTATGGAAGAAGAATAATCGAAACGCTTCGAATACACTTCATAATCAAAAATACAAAAACCTCGCAGATTCGTCTGCGAGGTTTTTCATTCTGATCACTTCAGCAACCGCTTCGCGGCTCATTGCAAAAGATTATCGTAAATGTTTTTCAATCAGATCAATGAACGTCAGGGCATAATCTCTCTTGGTAAACAGGGCTCTGGCATTATTTTTATTTCCGCCGCCCTTTCCGTTATAAATCGATGCGTTTTCTTTGACGATCTTTCCACAGTCTACGGTACCGTTGGAGAACAGCAGGACCGTATTGGTCTGGCTGTCCAGAATCAGAACCAGCTTTTTAATGTCATCCAGAATGGGGCGACCGATGGTCAGAAGATCATCCACCTTCATGTCATTGAATTCATACAGTAAAATTCCGTTGAGATACTGGGCCTTCAAGCCTTCCGGAGCTGCTCCGGAACCGGAGGACGCCAGCAGATCCAGGTCAGCCTTTACCATTTCACTTCTCTGACGGATCACGGACTGCTTCAAATTGTACAGTTCCGTGCGGATGGCGTTCATCTTGTCTTCCGCGATCTTCATCTTTTCCAGAAGATCATGGGTATTGGCACTGTACTTGTTGTTCAGCTTTGTCAGGATCTCATGCTTGGTATCGTAGTCTTTCAAAGCGCGATGACCGGCTTCGCAGTATACGCGGAACATCCCTTTGTTAGCTTCCACCTTCCAGATTTTGATCAGGCCAACCTGACCGGCAAATTTGGGGTGGGTTCCGCAGCAGGCTACAGAATCCGCAGGGTTATTTAAATCGCCTACGCAGACGATGGAAATGTCGTGTTCAATGGCCAGCTTCTTACGCAGCGGCAGTTTTTCTGCGTCTTCACGATGATCGAAGCGACGGGTGATGACAGGCAGGTTCGCCCAGACTGCTTCGTTGGCACAGTGCTCTACATGGAGACACATGTCCATGGTCAGTTCTGTGAATTCAGGCTTTTCCTCCAGGCTGATATCGATGGTCATGTAGTCGTCACCCATGTGGAAGCCGCGGTTGACACCGCCGTATTCGCGGAAGAACATGCCGGACAGGATGTGTTCGCCGCAGTGGCGCTGCATATTGTCGAAACGACGGTTCCAGTCGATTTCACAGTGGACAGTTCGACCGGCGGTGAAGTAAGAAGACGGCGCTTCCAGGCCGGAGGCAGCTGCTGCAGCGAGATCAATCTGATGGTAGACCACGTTGTCGATTTCGCGGACATGACAGATAGGATAACCGTCGATGGTACCCTGATCACTGGGCTGACCGCCGCCTTCCGGGAAGAAGACGGACTGATCCAGGACCAGAAGGCACTGAACAGTTTTATCTTTGACACCGAGGGTCAAAATTTCGTCAGGGGTTTGAAGCAAAGCAACGACGGCAGCGTCATGAGATCTCATATCAACATCCTGTTGATACAGGCGAATGGTTTTATTCATAATATCCTCCTTCGAGTACATATCTTTCAATAGAATGAAACGGACTGTTGTCCGCTGACAACCATTATATCACAGGAAGTGGAAGTTGGCGAGAAAGGAGCGGAAAGATGCTCAAAAAGAGAAAGGTATCCATTCTGGGATTGGTGGTGGTTATCTGCATCGGAGTC
>JAFOGM010000304.1 GCA_017386805.1 Bacillota bacterium | reverse complement strand
GCTTCTTCAGCAGTTCGGTGTGAGCTGCACAGGCCTTATATTCTTCATTTCCCAGTTCCGGATTTTCATAGATATACTTGGACAGAGCTTCCAGTTCATCCTTCAGAGGTTCGTACAGATCGAAAAATTTCTTAGCTTCCATAATATTTCTCCTTTCGATTTACAGACCCATGGTCTGAATGTGGGATAAAGAACCGTAACGCGCCAGAGCGCGTTTATACATATCCTTATCATAGAATTGGCACTGACCGGCGGTATAAGCTTTGGCAACTTCCAGCAGGAAGCGGGCAGCTTCTTCCACATCGGCATAGTGTGAAGCACCGGTTGCACATCCAGGGACGGCAGTTTCGGTGACGATGGCCACGCCCACAGTCGGAGCTTTTGAGGCTGTGGAGGGCTGGAGGATACTGTTCAGGTGGTACAGATCGTTTCCGTAGGGCGTAATATCATATGTCGATAATGCCAGGACCTGAGGCAGTTTTCCTGTGGTGATCTCCATGATGTCCATTAAATCGTCGCTGAGCGGCAGGAGATATCCTTCTTTTACAGTGGGGGTGATGGCGATCCCGCGATGGTTCATGATGCGGTTTCCTTTGGTGGTATCCACGGACAGGATGGCGTCCAGCTCATCGGAGACTTCCTCCTGGTTGACCTGGTAGGTTTCCACCGGCGAATCCATGAAGGGAACAGGATGATGGGGACGAACCGGAGCATCGGGACAAACGTGCGTGGAGATCAGGATGTCTCCCGCAAGAACGTCGCCTTTGACCTTCATATCCAAAAGCTTCGCGGCAACCGTCAGGGCTGCCAGGGCACCGTCTCCGTCGGACACGAATCCGATGCGCTCGGGACGGGCGCCTAAACCGCCCAACCGACCCAGGATCCCTAAGGTAGGAGCAGAGCCTCCCAGTGTCTTTCCACAGGTTCCGGGAATGAAGATCTTTACCATATCCGTATGGCCTTTGGGACCAACCAGGGGATAGACGTAGATTTCAGCCTCGGGATCGATCTTCAGGAGATGATCTTTCACCTGCTGACCGCTGGCTTTGGGGCTATCCAGAAGTTCATAGATGTCTAAAAGATGCTTGAGTACCATATTTCATCTCACCTTTCTGAAAATTTGTGTAATTTTATTTTACAGGGAAATGTTCGTAATGTCAAAGGGTATTCCTCAGAGAAGATTGGGGAAACAAGGAGTGTTTTTACAAGTATTCCGTACAAAGCAGGTATAAATGAATTTGAATGTTCGGAACTGCTAAGAATAATCAAAACTTTTGCTCGGCTGACCCCTTGAATTTGCGGAATATTTCACTTATGATATAAGGGATAGTGGATATCCTCGGCCAAAAGCCGAATTTTGTAACAAAACACCAAAGTTAATGTTCGTTCTAAGATCAAAGGAGCTAGACATGGTAAGAAGAATTTATGTAGAAAAGAAACCCGGATTTGACGTGGAAGCCCAGGGATTATTCCAGGACATGAAACAGAATCTGAGACTGGAAGGTCTCACCGGCGTGAGAGTATTGAACAGATATGACATCGATCATATCCAGGACGCTATCTATGAACAGGCGAAATACACCGTGTTTGCAGAAGCTGCCATTGATACTTTATATGAAGAAGATATGCCGGCGGATTTAGGAGACAAGCTGTTTGCAGTTGCCTACCTGCCCGGTCAGTACGACCAGAGAGCAGACTCTGCGGTACAGTGTATCCGTATGATCAACCCGGAATCTTTAGCTGACGTTCGTTTTGCCAGAGTCATCGCTCTGCAGGGTGAACTGACCGAAGCAGAAATGCAGAAAGTCATCGAATACAACATCAACCCCGTGGATTCCTGCGAAGTTCCCCTGGAAAAGCCGGAAAACCTGGATATGGAAGTAGTGGAACCGGAAGATGTAGCTACCATTGAAGGCTTCATCGCCAAGAGCGAAGACGAACTGGAAGCGTATCGCAAGGAAATGGGCTTTGCTATGAGCCACGGTGACATCGTTCACGTACAGAACTACTTCAAGAATGAAGAAAAGAGAGATCCGAAGGTAACCGAATTAAAGGTAATCGATACCTATTGGTCTGACCACTGCCGTCACACCACCTTCCAGACCGTTCTGGAAAGCGTAGATGTGGAAGAAGGCGCATTTGCTGGTCTGATCCAGGAAGCTTTCGACGAATATATGGCCATGAGAAAGGACATCTACGGCGACCGTGAAAAGGACGTTTGTCTGATGGATCTGGCTTGCATCGGTACCAAGTATCTGAAGAAGCTGGATGTTCTTCACGACCTGGACGAATCCGATGAAATCAATGCATGTTCCATCAAGGTAACTGCAGTGATCGACGGTCAGGAAGAAGACTGGCTGGTTATGTTCAAGAATGAAACTCACAACCACCCCACCGAAATCGAACCCTTCGGCGGTGCGGCTACCTGTCTGGGCGGTGCGATCCGTGACCCGCTGTCCGGCCGAGTTTATGTATATCAGGCAATGCGTGTGACCGGTGCTGCCGATCCCAGAACTGCCATCGAAGATACCATCCACGGTAAGCTGCCTCAGAGAAAGATCACCAGAGGTGCTGCTCATGGTTACAGCTCCTACGGTAACCAGATCGGTCTGGCTACCGGTCAGGTAAGCGAAATCTACCACCCCAACTATGTGGCTAAGAGAATGGAAGTTGGTGCCGTAATCGGTGCTGCTCCTGCAGACCACGTAGTAAGAGACGTTCCGGCTGACGGCGACGTGATCATCCTGGTAGGCGGAAGAACCGGCCGTGACGGCTGCGGCGGTGCTACCGGTTCCTCCAAGGAACACACCGAAGAATCCATTCTGACCTGCGGCGCAGAAGTACAGAAGGGTAATCCGCCTGTGGAAAGAAATATCCAGAGACTGTTCAGAAGAAAGGAAGCTTCCACTCTGATCAAGAGATGTAACGACTTCGGTGCCGGCGGTGTATCCGTTGCCATCGGGGAACTGGCTGACTCTCTGGAAGTAAACCTGGATCTGGTACCGAAGAAGTACGAAGGTCTGGATGGTACTGAACTGGCCATTTCCGAATCTCAGGAAAGAATGGCTGTCTGCGTTCGTGCAGAAGACGCAGAAGCATTTATGAAATATGCTGCAGAAGAAAATCTGGAATCCACCGTTGTTGCTAAGGTTTGTGACCACGGAAGATTCAAGATGTTCTGGAGAGGTCAGTGCATCTTAGACCTGTCCAGAGATTTCCTGAACACCAACGGTGTGAAGCAGTACGCTAAGGTTGCTGTCAGCGGCGGCGTTGACGTGGCTGCGTTAGAAGTTCCGGAAGTGGCTACCTTCGAAGAAGCTCTGGGCGATCTGAACTGCTGCTCTCAGAAGGGTATGATCGACCGCTTCGACTCCACCATCGGTGCAGGTACCGTTCTGATGCCTCTGGGCGGTAAGTATCAGCTGACTCCGGCCTGCGGTATGGCTGCAAAGCTGCCGCTGACCAAGGGTTACACCGACACCACCACTCTGATGGCTTACGGTTATGACCCGCAGCTGTCCGAAAAGAGCCCGTACCACGGCGCTATGTACGCAGTGATCGACTCTGTGACCAAGCTGGCTGCTATGGGCGGCGATATGTCCAAGGCTCGTCTGTCCTTCCAGGAATTCTTCGAAAAGCTGGGCAACGATCCGCAGAAGTGGGGTCGTCCCATGATGGCACTGTTAGGTGCTCTGAAGGTTCAGAAGGAACTGCAGATCCCGGCTATCGGCGGTAAGGACTCCATGTCCGGTACCTTCATGGACATCAGTGTTCCTCCCACACTGATCTCCTTCGCTGTGGGTGTGACCGATGCAAACCAGGTTCTGTCTCCGGAATTCAAGAAGGCAGGTTCCAAGCTGGTTCTGGTAGAAACCAAGAAAGATGAAAGAGGAGTCATTGACTTCGT
>JAFOGM010000303.1 GCA_017386805.1 Bacillota bacterium | reverse complement strand
TTTGGTATTCTGAGTTTACTGGGTGAAAATGATTATTGCTACGGTGTTCCGCTGCATCACGTGTACGTGGATGGTAACATCTATTTCCACAGTGCTCTGAAGGGCTGGAAGCTGGATTGTGCAAAGCATCATCCTAAGGTTTGTTACACTGTGGTTGACCAGAAGCTGCTGGTTCTGGATGGTGAGCACGATACCCGTTACACTTCCGTATGTGCCTTTGGACAGGCGTCTGAAGTAACCGATCGCGAAGAAAAGATGAAGGTCCTGCGCGCTGTTATGGCCAAGTACGATCCCAAGAGCATTCCCTGGAACGAAGAATATGTGAAGGGACCGATGCCGGTAGCGATCTGGAAAATCGCTGTGGAACACATGGAAGGAAAATCCTCTTTCCTGGAAGGAGACGTTTAAGCATCATGGAAATACATAAGCAGTTTATTGAAGTGGCGGGTTATGCGCAGACCTGGAATAACATAACCTACATACCCACAGAGATCATTGCCAACGATGAAACCTGTACGGTGAAGATGACCCTGGTGGATGCGAATCAGGATTTTACGGACATGGTCTTTGAAGGAAAGCACAACAACTTCAATTTTGTTATGGAAGTCAACGATTTACAGATCAACATCAATCTTGAAACCGGTGTGATCCGTAAAATTCGCAGACATGACAATGAATAAAAACAAAGAACTGCAGAGGTCAAATCCCTCTGCGGTTTTTTTTATTTCCCGCAAAATCCCAACTTGTAAGAATTAGTTTTTGCATAGGGGAACGATTTGTGTTATACTTACTCTGTATTTCTATGCAAAAAAGGGGGCGCGGACTTTCGTATGTTTTATGCAAAGCTGGCGTTGGTCCTGCTGCTGGTGATTCCCGTTGCGGTCCTGGGGTTTGTTCTCTTCGGACGCTTGGTGAATCATGCGCTGGTACTGGCGAAACGGGATAAAGAGAACCGCATGGAACGGGAACGGATCGATAACACCAGATCAGCCAGACGTTCTGTCAAAAAACAAAAACGATAAAGGAAACGATCATGAATAAAAGAGGTTTGTTTATCACTTTTGAAGGGCCGGATGGCTCCGGTAAGACCACACAGATCCATCTGCTGAAGGAATGGCTGGAAGCAAAGGGATACCAGTGCGTGTTGTCCAGAGAACCGGGCGGTACCATCATCAGTGAAAAAATCCGCGAAATCATTTTGGATAAAGAACACAAGGAAATGGACTCCAGAGCAGAGGCTCTGCTGTATGCGGCAGCCCGTGCGCAGCACGTGGCGCAGGTCATCGAGCCTGCCCTGGCGGCCAGAACCATGGTCATCTGTGACCGCTTCACCGACTCTTCTATGGCCTATCAGGCCTATGGCCGCGGTCTGGGCGATGGCGTACGAGTGATCAACGAGTTTGCCACAGGCGGAGTGGGTCCGGATGTGACCTTCCTCATGCGGTTGGCTCCCTCCGAAGGAAAGAACCGGATCCATGGAAGAGAGTACGACCGTATGGAATTGGAAAAACTGGATTTCCACGAACGTGTTTATGAAGGATACAAGCTTCTGGAAAAGGACAATCCGGACCGCATCATCGGAATCGATGCTTCCGGAACCATTGAAGCCATCCACGAAGTGATCATCAAGCGCATGGAGGAACTGCTGTAATGTCACTGCGAGAGATCCGGGAAAATGAACAGATCCTGCAGCGTATGAAAGAAGCGGCGCGGACCCAGGTGGTATCCCATGCCTACATTCTGGAAAGCGATGCTTCGGTGGACAAGGTCCGCCTAGCCAAGGAATTCGTGAAGGCAATCCTCTGCGAGGATCGCGAAATGGACGGTTCCAGCTGCGATGCATGCATCACATGCCAGAAAGTGGACCATGATAATCACGAAGACGTGTTCCTGATGGCGGCGGAAGGAAACAGCATCAAGGATGAAGCTGTGGAAGAGATGCAGCGCCGTTTGGCAAACCGGCCCAACGCCGGAAGCCGCAACGTGGTCATCATGGAAGATGCCGATACCATGACGCTGCGTGCGCAGAATCGTCTGTTGAAAACGCTGGAAGAACCGGCGCCGGGAACGGTGATCCTGCTCCTGTCGGAGAATGCGGAGCACCTGGCTCAGACCGTTCGTTCCAGATGCATTTTATATCGTCTTCACAGTCTGGGAACAGAGCTGGAAGAAAACATCAAACTGGTGGCTGCGGAGACCGGGGAACAGTGGCTGAACGGGGAACCGTTCTACAAGCTGGTCAAAGCCATGGAACCGGCGCTGGCCGACAAGGCCGCTGCGGTGGAATTCCTGGATGCCATGGAATTGTGGCTGCGGGATGCTATGATCAGTCTCTATGATCAGAGCGGAGCGATTGCCGCGGGAAATCGCTGGCCCCAGTCGGCGAGAGAAATGAAGGAGATTGCCAGACGGTGCGGAAAAGAACCGATCTATCAGGCGATCGAAGCTGTAGAAGAAGCCAGACAGGACCTGGAGCGCAACATCAACACTGGATATGCGCTGAAGGGAATGCTGTTGAGATAAATATATGGAGGAAGATATGATCAAAGTTGCAAGCGTGCGGTTCAAAGCCGCAGGCAAGGTATATTATTTCGATCCCGAAGAGCTGGAATTAGCTGTCGGTGATCACGTTATCGTTGAAACTGCCAGAGGTATGGAATACGGTACCATCACTGCGCCCACCAAGGAAGTGGAAGAACGCGAACTGGTATCTCCGCTGAAGAAGATCATCCGTATTGCCGACGAAAAGGATGCCAAGCAGCACGCAGAAAACCAGAAGAAGAAGAACCGTGCTCTGCAGTTATGTCAGGACAAGGTCAACAAACATAAGCTGGATATGAAGCTGATCGACGTGGAATACACCTTCGATAACAGCAAAATCATCTTCTACTTCACCGCCGATGGCCGTGTGGACTTCCGTGAACTGGTAAAGGATCTGGCTGGCGTATTCAAGATGCGAATCGAACTGCGCCAGATCGGTGTTCGTGACGAAGCGAAGATGATGGGCGGTATCGGCAGCTGCGGAAGAGCGCTGTGCTGTCACAGCTGGCTGCCGGACTTCGAACCGGTATCCATCAAGATGGCAAAGGTCCAGAATCTGTCCCTGAATCCCACCAAGATCTCCGGGATCTGCGGTCGTCTGATGTGCTGTCTGAAGTATGAAAACGACGTATACCATCAGCTGAAGAAGGGAATGCCGGATGTGGGCGAACACATCAAGACTCCCGATGGTATGGCTGTGGTTATCGAGACCAACCTGCTGGAAAACAAGATCAAGACCAGACTGGTGGTAGAAAAGAAGAACGGCGACAACCCGGAAAAGCTGTCCACCGACTTCTACAACTACAAGAAGGAAGATATCCGCCGCATCGAAAAGGGCCGAAAGAGAGAAAAGGACGATGAAATCGATGCGAAACTGCTGGAAGAAATGAAGGACATTCTGAAGGATTGATCCTGGGGAGACCATATGAACAAGAATAACGCGCCGGCTCTGATGCCGGCGTTTTCCCAATTGGATAAGAATATGCCCGCGAATCCGCTGCGGGAAGGTGAGCGCCTGGATGATACTGGTTTCAGTGGGTATCATCTGATCCAGAAGCCGGAGGAATTCTGCTACGGTGTGGATGCGGTGCTGTTGGCCAACTTCGCTGCGAAGAATGCCCGTAAAAATCACCGGATCTGTGACCTTGGTACCGGAACGGGAATCGTTCCGCTGATCCTGGCTCACAAGACTGAGGCGAAGCAGATTGTGGGCGTGGAATTGCAGTTTGACTCCTGGGACAGAGCCATGCGCATGCGGGCGCTGAACCAGCTGGAAAATCG
>JAFOGM010000302.1 GCA_017386805.1 Bacillota bacterium | reverse complement strand
TCGGAAACACAATCAGGAGATGAATCAAGCAATCAATTTACTTAACGAAGGGAAGACGGAAGAATACATGGTCCGTGTTTCTGAACTGGAACGGAAAGTTAAGGGAAAAGCTCTGAAAAACCTGATGCGCCTGAATTTGACTGCTGGTTATTGTGATCTGAAAGAGTATGAGAAGGCGCTGGAGATCCTGGAGACTTTACGAAAGGAAAAACTGAAAGGTGATGTGGAACTGGTATGGCGGTTGAATACCTGCCTGTGCTATTTCTATACAGGACGTACGAAAGAAGCGATGCAGCTTTATAATGAAAGTAAAGCTCTATTCACTTCTTCTAAAAAGAAAGGTCTTCATGTTCCTAACATTGCCATTTTGGATATGTTGGCAATGATCGAGGATGGACGAAAGAAAGAGGCACGTCAGTATTTGGAATTCGCCAGAGAAAAGTGGCCCCAGATGCGTCTTGAGGAAGATTACCGGATGATCGATGCGCTGCTGAATAAAAAGTAAAGAAAGAGACCCACCATGATGGTGGGTCTTTTTGTGTGTAAATGTTATCGTTGATGATTCATGATGACAAGCATCATACCGGAGTGAAAGTTCAGTTCCACATGGGTTTCGATGAATTCGTTACTGACGCCCAGAGGAAATGTATTTTCAAGTTTTCCATTTTCCAGCTCGTATTTCGCTCCTCGAATGGATAATCCCTCTACAGTCGGGGACCAGGCAAAGAGGGAAAACCGTCGATAGGGTCGGCAACCGCCTTCGGCAGTACTGCCGCGGTGGAGTTTGTGAACGCCGGGAGATTTGATCATAACGCAGGTTTCTTCATCCTTCATGACCGCATCTTTTCCAAAAGAGGCCAGATAAGCCAGAGACTGGAGATTTGCAAAGGTGTGATCCAGTCGTCCTCCCAGGCCACCCACGATGGTGAAGGAATCACAACCCTGCTCCAAGCCGTATTTGATGCAGAGCATGGTGTCGGTATCATCTTTTTCCACAGGAACGCGAATGATCTGATCTGCTTCAGGAACATCGGTTTCCATACCGTCGAAGGTATCGAAATCACCGATGATCACATGGGGGACCAAGTCTTCCTTTGCAGCCAGACGATAGCCGCCGTCGGCACAGAGGATCAGCGGTTTTGATTCAGTGGAATCAAATAGCTCCGGACAAATGCTCCGGATGGAGCCTTCGATGTAGCCGGTAATGATAACACAGCGTTTCATAAGTGAAGTCCTTTAGCAAACAATGGCCAGGAACTGGCTTGCCAGAACAACGAATACCAGTGCAATGGGGTAGGTTGCTGCATAAGCGGAAGCAACGTCGTCGGTCTTGGTTACCTTGATCAGAGTACCCAGAGCCGGAGTGGAGGTCATACCGCCGCAGATAGCACCTAAAGTGTTGAATACGCTCAGCTTCAGGATCTTCGCTGCGAAGAAGTAGCCGATGAACATGGGAACTAAGGTCATCAGGGCACCGTAGATGAACAGCATAACACCGTGTTCCTTCAGGATGTCCACGAAACCAGCACCAGCGCCCATACCAGCGCCAGCTAAGAACAGAACCAGACCTAGTTCGCGAGTGACTTCCAGCATGCGCTTTTCAGCCTTTAAGCTGATGGGACCGATGTGACCAAAGTGAGCCAGCAGCAGACCAGCCAGCAGAGGACCGCCGGAAGTACCCAGGGCGAAGGTACCGCCACCGGGAAGGGGAATGGTGATCTTTGCTAAGATGATACCCAGTGCAATTGCCAGAGCGTAGGGGAAGAAGCCCATGTCTTCTACAACAAAGTACTTTCTGTCATCCTGCTTTACTTCAACGCCGGTAGCAGCGGTGAAGGCAGCACGTTCTGCATCCATATCGGTCTTCAGCATCTTGGGCAGCAGCTGTACGAACAGAACTACACCGATAACGCCGAAGGGATAAGCGATACCGTAACCTACGGAAGCAGCTTCGGAACCGGTAGCTTCCAGAGCAGCTGCCAGACCGGGAGTGGAGGTCAGAGCACCGGTCATCATACCGATGCACAGATCAGCGGGAACACCGAACAGCTTAACGATGGTCAGACAGGTCAGAGCACCGGAGCAGATGATGATGACACCCAATAAAATGTAAGATTTTGCGTTAGCTTTGAAATTACGGAAGAACTTGGGTCCTGCAATGTAACCTACAGATGTTACGAAGCAGATCAGACCCAGATCCTTAGCTACACCGGGGATGGTGAAACCAAAGTGACCGAAGATAAGGGCAACCAGCAGTACGCCGGCGCTGCCTAAATCCAGACCGCAGACCTTGATGCTTCCAATCAGGTAACCGAGACCGATTACCAGGAACAGGATCATCATGGAGTTGGTCATTACGCTTTCCGTAAACCATGTGATAATATTCATGTCTTTCTCCTTATACTTTATGTAATAAAATAATTACTGAAATATGGGTGCCGGTGAAAACCGACTTTAAAAGTATATCACAAGAATCAAGGAAGAACAAGGATTTTCAACGATTGTCTATAGTCTAATATTCGCTTTTGGTTCGTTTCGGTGGGGATGTGAAGTATTGAATCCTTGATTTTTTCATGATATGATAAAGCTATCCTACAAAGGGAGGAAATAGAATGACAGAACAACTGCAAAAAACAGATTTAAAGAATATGACCAGGGATGAGCTCAAGGCGTTTATGAAGGAAATGGGTCTTCCGGCCTTCCGCGGAGAGCAGATCTTCACCTGGATGCACAACGGAGCGGTCAGCTTTGATGAAATGACCAATCTCCCCCAGAAGCTGAGAGAACAGCTTTCGGAACAGTGTATGATCACCTGCCACGAGATTGCCAGAGTACAGAGCTCCAAGACCGACGGAACGAAGAAGTACTTGTTCCGCCTGGCGGATGGAAACACCATCGAATCGGTATTCATGAAGTACAAATTCGGAAACTCCATCTGCGTATCCACACAGGCGGGCTGCCGCATGGGTTGTCGTTTTTGCGCATCCACCATCGGAGGTCTTTGCAGAAACCTGACGGCTGCGGAAATCCTGGAAGAAATTCTGGCGGTACAGAGAGATACCGGTGAACGGATCAGCAACATCGTTCTCATGGGTTCCGGGGAACCTTTCGATAACTACGACAATGTAACGAAATTCCTGGAACTGGTTCACGATCCCAAGGGACTGAATCTGAGCCTGAGAAATATCACTCTGTCCACCTGCGGTATCTTACCCAATATGAGACGATTTGGCGATGAATTCCCCCAGGTCAACCTGGCGGTATCCCTGCATGCTTCCAACAGTGAACTGAGAAGTACACTGATGCCCATCAATAAGAAATATCCTATGGATGAGCTGATGGAAGTATGTCGTGAACATGTGGAAAAGACCGGCCGACGGATCACCTTTGAATACACACTGGTGAAGGGAGTCAATGACAAGGATGAAAACCTGAGTCAGCTGACAAAGCTCTTGGGCGGTATGAACTGTCATGTGAACCTGATTCCCATGAATCCGGTCAGCGAGCGTGATTTCAAGGGTACAGACCGTCGTTTCGCAGAGGAATTCTGTAAGAAACTCGAGAAGAAGGGGATCCAGGCGACCGTTCGCAGAGAACTGGGAAGTGATATTGATGCAGCCTGTGGTCAATTACGATTAAATTCGCAAAAATAACAAAATTTTTCAATCATTATTCTTGATTCGCCTATGTTAGTTGGTGTATAATCTATTTATCTTATGAAACTAAGGAGGACAAGCCAATGGTAAAATTACTGATTGGACGCAAAGGAAGCGGAAAGACTAAGCAGATGATCGATCTCGCTAACCAGAGTCTGGAACAGAGAGACGGCAGCATCGTTTTCATAAACAAGGACAACAGACTGATGCTGGACTTAAAGTACAGAATCAGAGTCGTATGTATGGAAGAATATCCGCACATCACCAATATCGATGAATACATCGGTTTTGTATATGGTGTGATCAGCTCCGACCACGATATTCAGGTTATCTTCATCGACAGCATCTTAAAGCATGCTGACGTTCAGATCGATCACCTGGAAGAATTCCTGGGTCGTCTGTCCAAGATTTCCGAAATGTATGGTCCCGACTTCGTTGTTAGCCTGAGCGCTAACCAGGAAGAAATCGGCGAATATATCAAGCAGTACGAAATCCTGAACTAATCAAATTTCATAAGGAAAGCAAGGGCGGTGAGTAATCACCGCCTTTCTGTTCATACTATAGGGTATTATTTGTTATAAAGTCGTCAGAAACGGGGTAAGAAGAAGTGGACATCAGAACGACAGCGATGTATTTGGAAGGACGAAAACCAAAGATCATGGAGATGAAAAAGCACTGTGCGGTGCTGATCCCCTTGGTTTGGCAGAAAGATGAAATGTATCTGCTTTTGGAAGTTCGTTCCGGAACGGTTTCCCAGCCGGGAGAAATCTGCTTCCCGGGCGGAGGCGTAGAAAAGAAAGAACGGCCTATGGATTGTGTGGTTCGTGAAACCCAGGAGGAAACGGGGATCCCGAAACATGCCATTCGTATTTTAGGTCAGTTCGACTCCATGTGCAATTATACCAACATGCAGATCGATACCTTTGTGGGGGCCATTGCTTATCAGGATGTGATGAAGGCAGTTCCCAATCCGGAGGAAGTCAGTGAACTGTTCTTAGTTCCACTGAAGTTCTTCGAAGAAACGGAGCCTTACGTCTATGAATATGAAGTTGCTCCCAATATCGGAGACGATTTCCCTTACGAACAGTTGGGAGATTGTCCGGATAAGTATAACTGGAGACGGGGGAAGTTCACCGTACCCATTTGGCATTACGAAGGAAAGGTGATTTGGGGCCTGACTGCCCGCATCATCCGTCATTTCCTGGCCGAAATGCCCAAAGAATGAGAAACATACCAACATAGGAAAAATCCGAGGCCTTGTTCCGAAAGGAACAGGGCTTTTATAATGGAATCGGGCCTGCTGGCCAGGCCCGATACATTCAAAAGGAGGATTTACATATGTTACTGTTAAAGAAGAAAACGCTGGCTTTCAGTTTGGCAGCGATTTTGTTGTTACCGACAGCGGCCTACGGCCAGAGCAACGAGGGATCCAACGCAGATATCAGAGACTGCATTCCTCAGTTCATTCAATTCCTTGAATACCTGGGGATCCATTGGGAAGAAGGGAATGTTCCGGAGATGGATGAAGCGATCCCGCAGTCTGAGATTGCCCGGGAAATGCTCGCACAGGTCAATCAGAAGCGTCGTCAGGCCGGGCTTTCCGAGCTGAAACTGAGTCAGAAACTGACGAAGGTTGCCACGGTCAAAGCGGAAGACATGCGGGATCAGGGATATTTCAGCCATACTTCGCCCAATTATGGTTCTCCCTTCGACATGATGAAGGAATTTGGAATCAATTACACAACCGCGGGAGAGAACATCGCGAAAGGTCAGAAATCTGTGGAAACTGTCATGGCTGACTGGATGAATTCCGAAGGTCACAGAGCCAATATTTTAAATAAAAACTTCACACATTTGGGTGTGGGGTATTGCACTGATGCTTCCGGGAACACCTACTGGATCCAGATGTTCATCGGTGAATAATTGTCTTTCTTTCAGCCCGGTTTTGGGGTATAATTATTCTATCTATGAATAATTTACGTCAATGACAGGGAGGAAAGTATGGCCTTTTTACCCGTTACAAAAAAAGATATGCTGGATCGCGGTTGGGAACAGCCCGATTTCGTTTTAGTTACAGGGGATGCCTATGTGGATCATCCCTCCTTTGGGACTGCAATCATCAGCCGCCAGCTGGAGCGCTTCGGCTATAAAGTAGCGATCCTGGCGCAGCCGGACTGGAGATCGGTGGAGGACTTCCGCCGCTTTGGAAGACCCCGTCTTGGGTTTTTAGTCAATGCCGGTAATGTGGATTCCATGGTGAACCACTATTCCGTGTTCAAACATCGCAGAAAGCAGGACAACTATTCTCCTGGCGGTAAGACCGGGAACCGACCTGACCGTGCAGTGATCGTGTATTCCGGACGCTGCAAGGAAGCTTACAAAGGCATTCCTGTGGTCATCGGCGGAATCGAAGCCAGCCTGCGTCGTTTGGCACATTACGATTATTGGGAAGATAAGGTGCGCCGTTCCATCTTACTGGATGCAAAGGCGGATATCCTGATTTATGGTATGGGAGAGCGTGCAATCATTGAAATTGCAGAAGCTCTGGACAGCGGTATGGAAGCCCGTGATATCACCTGGATCAAGGGTACCGTGGTTCGCGGAACCGAAACCGATGAAGAGTATACTGCCTTCGGGGATACAGAGATCCTGCCTCCCTGGGAGGACGTGAAAGAAGATAAAGAAGCTTACGGGAAAAGCTTTGCTGTTCAGTACCGTAACAATGAATGGATCAAGGGAAAACGTCTGGTGGAACGCTATGACGATAAACTGGCGGTGGTTCAGAATCCGCCGCAGGAGCCTTTATCCACGGAAGAACTGGATGAAATCTATGAACTTCCCTACGAAGGAACCTATCATCCGTCCTACGAAGCTTTGGGCGGCGTTCCGGCCATCCGCGAAGTGGAATTCTCCATCGTCTCCAATCGCGGCTGCTTCGGCGGCTGTGCCTTCTGCGCATTGACCTATCATCAGGGCAGAGAAGTGAGAGCCAGAAGCAAGGAATCCATCGTGGAAGAAGCAAAGCGTCTCACAAAGAAGCCCAATTTCAAAGGATATATCCACGACGTGGGTGGTCCCACTGCCAACTTCCGCGGTCCCGCTTGTGCGAAGCAGCTGGAACATGGGGTTTGTAAGCATCGTGACTGCCTCTATCCCAGACCTTGCGGTCAGATGAAGATCGACCACAAGGATTACCTGGATGTACTGAGAGCCGTCCGCGGTGTTCCCGGCGTGAAGAAGGTCTTCATCCGTTCCGGGATCCGTTTCGACTATCTGATGGCGGATAAGAAAACCAACTTCATGGAAGAACTCTGCCAGTACCACATCAGCGGTACGCTGAAGGTTGCTCCGGAACATGTATCTCCCAAGGTTCTGGCCAGAATGCGTAAGCCGGAGAAGGAAGTCTTCGAAGAGTTCTCCAAAAAGTACAAAGAAACCAATGAAAAGCTGGGATTAAAGCAGTACATGATTTCCTATTTCATTTCTTCTCATCCGGGTTCCGATCTGAATGATGCGGTGGAACTGGCTCTGTTCTTAAAGAAGACAGGATTCGTACCGGATCAGGTGCAGGACTTCTATCCCACACCGGGTACTTTGGCTACCTGCGAATACTATACGGAGAAGGATCCCTTCACCGGAGAGGATGTGTATGTAGCTAAGACTCTGGAAGAAAAGAAAATGCAGAGAGCACTTCTGCATTTCAATAAAAAAGAAAACCGTGCAATGGTGGAAAAGGCGCTGAAGAAAATCGGCCGTTACGATCTCATCGGCGTTCTGCGCTAAAAGGAGTAAACTATGAGCCTGTTACACAAGCTTGGCAACATCATCGATGATTGCAAAGTGGAATACAAGTATAAGATGGAGAACCCGTCGCTTTGGAGTTTTGTCCAGCGTCAGGAAGTGGGCGGTGCAGGCGAAAGCGCCGAAGGCGCGGTTGCCCTGGAAGGGAATGTTCTGGCTTCCGGAGACAATGCGGCGTTCATGGAGTGGCTCCTTCGCGAAAAGAATATGGGCGGAAAGCTGAAGATGGTTTACATCGATCCGCCGTTCTTCTCCAATGCGGACTACGCTGCGGAAGTGAAGATCGATACGGAGAAGCTGAAGCTGGCTGCCGTGAAGCAGAAGGCCTATCGCGATACCTGGGAAAACGGGATGGAAGAATATCTGTCCATGCTGGCCTATCGCTTGTATCTGATCCGTGAACTTCTCGCAGATGATGGCGGCCTCTGGATCCATCTGGACTGGCATGCTGTCCACTACGTGAAGATCATTGCTGACGAGATCTTCGGTCAGGAAAACTTCATCAATGAAGTGGTCTGGACCTATAAATCCGGTGGTGTCAGCAAGCGTCGCTTCGCAAGAAAACACGACACACTCCTGTATTACGGGAAATCCAAGAATTACTTCTTCAAAGCGCAGCAGGAAAAGTCCTATAACCGCGGCTACAAACCCTACCGTTTTAAGGGTGTAAAGGAATACAAAGACGAACTTGGCTGGTATACCATGGTCAACAAGAAGGACGTATGGGCCATCGACATGGTGGGCCGTACCTCTTCGGAACGTACCGGATACGCCACACAGAAGCCGGAGGCTCTGCTTCGTCAGATCCTGGACAGCTGTACGGAAGAAGGCGATCTTTGCGCTGACTTCTTCTGCGGTTCCGGAACCCTGGCAGCCACAGCACAGCAGATGGGCCGCAAGTGGATCGCCTGCGATGCCGGTCGACTGGCAATCGCCGAAACGGAAAAGCGTATGTGGAACCTGGGCGCTCAGTTTGCCATGGTGGAGGCAACCCCTGCGGGAGACGCCGGCGAAAGTCCGGTATCGGTTCGAAAATCGACTTACGGCGAAGGCGAGCTGATGGTGGAAGCCACCGTGGAACAGGCGGGAATTTCGGATAAGAAGCTGCTGAAAGTTCGGCTTTTGGACTATGTTCCCCCCAAGGCTGTCTACGAAATGCTGGATGAAAAGAATACAAAGGCGGTTAAACGTTTAATTAAGAAGGATAGTTTATGTTTAGTTAACTTCTGGGCCGTGGATCGGACACCGTCGGAAGACGGAATCGTGCGTCCGAATCAGATGATCGTTCGCGACAAGAAGGGACTGACAATGGAATATGAAGCGCTGGGGAATTCCTTCGGCGATGAAAACGGAGAGATTCTGGTTCAGGTTTGGGACCTCTTTGGTGGACGGGCTTCTGCGAAAGTGAAACTGAATGTGATCGAATAAAATACGAACATTTTTTGGATAAATTTTCGTTGCAAAGTCAAAAGACGAATGTTATACTGGTCTTAGTTGTATGACTGACGGAAATAAGCGAGAAATCTCGCGGGAAGTATAACTGTAAGAAGCCGACCGTCTGGGCGCCAAAGGGCCCGGGTGTGTCGGTTTTTTGGTAGGTTGATGTATTGGAGAGCGCGGACTGCGATATTTGAGAAAGGCCACACTATGAAAAGCATGAACTACTACGTTAGAACTTTAGTCTTAGCAATTTTAGGCGGCTGTGCCATCGGCATGGGCGGGATCGTTTTCCTGTCCCTGGAAAACAAAGTCATCGGTGCTTTGATGTTTACCGTTGGTTTATACACCATTGTTGCCCACGGCCTGAATCTGTACACCGGGAAGGTGGGATATATCCCCAATAATCCTCCGGCTTACGTGATCGATGTGGCGGTGATTTGGCTCGGTAACCTGATCGGTACCTGGCTGGCAGCACAGGCTGCCCTGGCGACCCGAATTTCCGGTCTTTCGGAAGCTGTTGCCGGAATGTGCGATGTGAAGCTGAACGACTCTATGATGAGCCTGTTCATTCTGGGGATCTTCTGTGGTTCCCTGATGTACATTGCGGTGGAAGGATACAAAGTGACCAAGAATCCTTCGATTTTGTTTGTCTGCGTTGCGGCCTTTATCCTGAGTGGTTTTGAGCACTGCATCGCTGACATGTTCTATTTCTCCCTGGGCGGTGTCTGGAGCGTGGATACACTGATTCGCACTTTAGTGATCACCGCAGCAAACGCTATCGGCGGCTGTGCGATCCCGTTAGCGAAGAAACTGAAAGAAGAATAATTGCATTTAAAAGCCCCATAGTTCGCTATGGGGCTTTTTATACTATTCATCTTCGCTTTCATCCGCTTCATCGGTGATGATTTCTTCCACAGGAATGTCTGCAGTGAATTCGGCGCGGAGAACGGCCTGGGGCCAGTTGACATGGACGATGGCGTGCATGTCTTTCGTGGCAGCCGCTTCGCGGATCTTCTGCATCAGTTCTGTAAGAACGTCGCGGGTGAGATAACCGCCGCGCCAGTGGAAGAGCAGCGGCTTTTTCTTACGGATTGCCTGGATCGTGCGCTTTTCC
>JAFOGM010000301.1 GCA_017386805.1 Bacillota bacterium | reverse complement strand
TCATAAAATTTCTCCTCATACCAATAGGCACGACAAAATCGTCCCTATTTTCGACATAGTTACGATAACCATGTTACATTGTTTGACCGACCATGTCAACATTGACATTTTCAAAATCCTGTGATATTTTTGTAATGTATGCATTTTGTAAAGAAATTCAGAAAGAAAGGAGAGGCAGTATGAGCAAAAATGTCCTTGCAGACTTCAAATTACCCCATTGGAACGACCTTCCGGCCATTCCGCTGTATCTGGACCAAGTCCTCTCTTTGGTGGACGAATGGTTAGGTCCCTATCTCACCGTGGACAACAAGCCGATCATGACCAAAACCATGATCAACAATTACGTAAAACAGAAATTCATTCCGGCTCCGGTCAAGAAAAAGTACGACCGCCTGACCGTGGCTTATATCGTCATCATCGCCGTTTTAAAACCGGTCTATAATATCGACGAAATCATGGCTTTCGTTGGCCTGGCTCTGGATTTCTCCGGTGATGAAGTGGCTTACGACCAGTTCTGCGATAATATCGAGCTGGCAGTAAAACACGCCTTCGAACAGACCACCATGCCGAAACCGGAAGATCCTAAGGATCCCCGCCACGTGTCCTGGAGCGTCTGCAACGCTTTCGCTTGTCAACTGTATGCGCGCAAAGTCTATCTGGAACATGCTGCGCTGGAAGAAGCGCTCCGCGCCAGAGAGGAAAAACGGAATTCCCGTACACCGGATCAATAACCCTGAAACAATAAAGAGACCACCTGTTTTCACAGGCGGTCTCTTTTTCAATTGCGTTCGTGTTGTTGTGCAATGAGCGCTCTTTTATTTCTGCAGCTTCTTGATTTCCTCGAAGCGCTTTACCTTGTTGGTGGTGGTCTTGATCATAGGTTCGTCGGTCACGTAGATACGAATGATCTGCTTGTACACCGGAAGAGTATCGCTGATCTTATGGATGTCCTCTCTGATCAGCGCCTCGATCTTCGCCATATCCTCTTCTTTCTTGTTGTCCAAACCCAGCTCCGACTTCATGTATTCCGGATTGTAAACGATCTTGGTGCACAGTACCAGATCACGTTCATCCTCTTCACTCTTGGGAAGACCGAAGACGAAGTTTTCAGCCACATAGGGCAGGTTGGTGATCAGCTGTTCCATTTCTTCCGGATATACGTTCTTACCATTTTTCAGAACGATAACGTTTTTCTTACGGCCGCAGATGAACAGATAACCGTCGTCCAGATAACCCAAGTCACCGGTATGGAGCCAGCCGTCCACCAGAGTTTCAGCGGTGGCTTCTTCATTTTCATAGTAACCGTGCATGATGTTCGGTCCGCGGGCAATGACTTCGCCGATGCCCTTTTCGTCCGGGTTGTCGATGGCAACTTCCACGCCGGGCATTGCACGACCCACAGAACCGGCTTTCATTTCCCAGCTGTTTTCTGCGGTGATTACCGGTGCAGATTCGGTGAGACCGTAGCCCTGTACCGCAGTGATCCCCAGATTATTGAAGCCTTCCAGTGCTTCCGGGTCGATGGCAGCCGCGCCGGAAATCACCAGACGCAGTTCGCCGCCCAGGTTATCCAGAGCCTGCTTGAAGACCTTTCTGCGGATGTCGATCCCGAACTTCAGCAGGAACTTGGTCAGCTTGATCCCGAAAGCAATGGTCTTTTCCTTCCCCTGCTTCTTTACGGTCTGCATGATCTTCTTGTAAATCCCTTCGATCAGCAGCGGTACGCAGAAGAATACGGATACCTTATATTCCACGATGTTTTTCTGCAGATACTTCAGGCCGTCGCAGTAGGATGTAGCTGCCCCGCAGGCAATCATCAGCATCTGGCCGGTGGAGCCGAAGGTGTGATGATAGGGCAGGAAGGCCATGTTCATGTCCCCGCGGCGGATATCTTCGGTCTGCTGCAGCGCATAGAGATTGGAAGTGATATTCTTCTGAGACAGCATAACTGCCTTGGACATGGAGGTGGTACCGGAAGTGAACAGCAGGATCTTAACTGCCTCCGCTTCGATAGGTGTGGTCCAGTACGCTTCTCTGTCAGCTTCCGGAGCCTTCTTTCCTTCTTCCATCAGCATGGAAAGGCTCAGCTCTCCTTCCAGTTCGTTCATGCAGATATAGGTTTCGCAGATTCCCTTTCCGCTCTGCTTCAGTGTTTTCACCAGCTCCTTCACGTCGTCGCCATAGATCAGAACGTCTGCACGGCTTCGTACCATGCAGGATTCAAATTCTTCGTAGGGAAGACCCTTGTCCAGAGGAACCACCATAGCGTTACCGCTGACAGCGGCAAAGTAAGATACCAACCACTCGTAGCAGTTCTTACCGATGATCGCTACCCGATGGGTCAGCAGATTGCGTTCATACAGCGCTGCTCCCAGGTTCTTTACATCCTCTGCAAAGCCCCCGAAGGTGATTCTTTCATAGGTAGGTTCCTGCCCTCTGGCAGCCTTGTGCTTAATGATAAACGCCAGGTCATCCTTGTACTCTTTTCCGACGTAAGTGATCAGGTCTCTCAAATTCTCATGATACGGTGCTTTGAACTTGGGAGTCACTTCTTTTGCAAGTTTCATATATTCTCTCTCCTCATTACGATAAAGGGCATACCAAAACTGCCCTTATTTTCAACATAGTTTCGATAACTATATTATATCGTTTCTTTTACTATGTCAATGTTGGTATTGTGAAAATCCTGTGATATTTTCACAATTGCAGACAAAAACGCATAAAAAAGGACGATCAACCCTCGCACGGATGGGTAGATCGTCCTTGTCTTTTCCTTTTTCTTATCTCGTCGGTAATTCCTTTTCACAAGCCACGGCTCTCAAGAGTGCAGCGGTTGCCGCGAAGTCGGCCTTATCCGCCATTTCCACAGGGCTGTGCATGTAGCGCAGCGGAATGGATACGCCGCCCACCAGAACACCGCCGCGGGTCTTCTGAACGGCGCTGGTATCGGTACCGCCCATGCGCATCACGTCGCGCTGGTGCTGGATTCCGTGGTCATCGGCAACCTTCTCCAGCCAGGTGTACACCACCGGCGGGACCAGAACGGAAGCGTCCATCACTTTGATGGCTGCCCCGGCGCCCAGCTTCATGGCCATGGGGATACACTTGGAGGTATCGCCGTATAAAGTCACATCTAAATTGATGCAGAGATCCGGCTGGATCGCATACGCAGCTGCACCGGCACCGCGAACGCCCACTTCTTCCTGAACGGAGAACACAGCGTAGATGTCGTGGTCGGATTCCATGCCCTTCAGGGCTTCCACCAAAGCTGCGCAGCAGATGCGGTCATCCATAGCAGCGCAGGAAATACGCTTTCCGAAGTCCAGAAACTCTCCTTCCCCCACAGCCATATCGCCCAGGCTCACCTGCGCCATGGCTTCTTCACGGCTTTCCGCACCGATGTCGATAAACAAACTTCCGATCACGTTCTTGGCCGGATTCATAAAGCCGGAATCCTGGGTTTCAAAGTGGGTCACGCCGCGGAGACCGTTTTCAAAACGTACCACGCGGGCCGCATACATGGCCGGATTCACACCGCCGATGTTGGCCACCCTCAAAAATCCCTTCTCGTCGATGTCGGTGACGATCAGGCCGATCTGGTCCATGTGGGCCACGAACATCAGC
>JAFOGM010000300.1 GCA_017386805.1 Bacillota bacterium | reverse complement strand
GGCAAATCCCTGGACATCCCTCAGAATGATGACTTCTTTTTGATCCGGTTTCAGTTTGTCCAAAGCTTCCAGAATCAGCTTGGCTTGTTCTTTCCTCAGGAGAGATTCCTGCGGTCCCGGTTCCGGATCGGGCAGCTCCAGCGTATACTCTTCTTCCTCTTCATCGCTGCGGTGGATGCTCTCCACCTGCACACCGTGATGCTTTCGCAGCATATCGTTGCAAGTATTCACGACGATGCGATAGACCCAGGTGTCAAATTTACTTCCTTCTTTAAATCCATCCAGATGACGATAGATCTTGATGAAGCTCTCCTGGAGTGCATCCATGGCGTCCTCCTCATTGCGGAGATAGCGCAGCGCGATATTATAAGCTTTTGTCTTGCACTGTTGGATCAACAGTTCAAAACTCCGCTCATCGCCGGCTTTCGCCAGCGCGATCAGTTCTTTCTCCGTTTTGACAGACACCGTAGTTCTCCTTGTATCGGCGGTCCATTCCGCCGCTCAATTCTAATAAAACGCTTGCGGTAACACGTGGGACAACAGCACCGACGAAGTCACAGTACCCACGCCGCCGGGAACGGGAGTGATTGCCGCCACCTTGGGCGCAACCGCTTCGTAATCCACGTCGCCGCAGGATCCCTTTTCGTCGAAGTTGATCCCGATATCGATAACAACGCTGTTTTCGTTGAAGTATTCCGGTCCGAAGAAGCGGGCGCGACCTACGCCGGTAACCACGATATCGGCTTTGGATGTCACTTCCGCCAGATTCTTTGTTCTGGAATGGCAGATGGTCACGGTGGCGTTCTTTTCCATCATCATGATGGCCAGAGGACGGCCGATGACGGTGCTTCTGTTTACGATGGCCACGTTCTTTCCTTCCAGCTCATACCCGTAATGTTCCAGGATCCGCATCACCGCTTCCGGTGTACAGGGAGCAATGGCGCTTTCGTCGCTGACCATGCGCAGCTGCAGGTTCTTGGGGTTCATGCAGTCCACGTCCTTTTCCACCGCAACGGCTTCGATGACGCTCTGCTCGTCGATATGCTTCGGAAGCGGACGGAACATCAGGATCCCCTGAACGGTCACATCGTCGTTCAGTTTCTGGATTGCCGCGATCAGTTCCTCTGTGGCAACCGCTTCGCTCATGGCTTCCACCTGAACAGGAAGGCCGATGGCCCCGCAGTTTTTCAGCACCATGCGTTCGTATGCCAGATCATCGGGACGTTCGCCTACGCGAACGATGGCCAGCTTGGGACGATTCAATTCATCCACCTGGTCCAGAAATGTTTTCATTTTCTCTTTCAGGGCATCTGCCACTGCTTTTCCTCTCAGCTCGATCATGGTCTCAGTTCCTCTTCCACTTCTCTATATACTTGATCTGCCAGTGCCATGCCGCGGATGAACGCTTCGTCCATCTTCGCCTGATACTGGCGTACCTTTTCTTCATCTTTCATCAATTTCAAATTGATGTATACGTTTAATTTGGCCGATTCCATAGCTGCTTTGCACATAGCTGCTCCACACCCAGCATCGCTGAGCGCCAGGCGGGAACCTTTCTTCTGGAATTCCACCATCAGTTCCATGGCTTCTGCGCAAAGGATCAAATGTTCAGCGGCACTTCCGTCGCTCCGGTCAGGGCCATCTGGATCGCCTGGTCTTTCGCTGCCTTTTCTTCGTCGGTACCAGAAGGCATCCGATAAGCATCCGACAGCGGCAGAAAAGCTTCCGCATCGGCTTTTACCATGGACTGCAGCTTCAGGGACAGTTCCTTGGAACGCTCCACCAGCTCCTTCATTTCCTCTTCCACATCGATGTATTTCTTTTTTCCAATGGTCAGACTTCCCACCATAGCTCCCAAAGAAACACCTACCGCTCCCACTAAGGCAGCCGCTCCGCCGCCGCCCGGCGCCGGTTTGGAAGAAGCCAGATCGGCTAACCAACTTGTACAGCTTTGTTCGATCATTTTGATTCTCCTAAATCACATTCGGGCACAATAAGCCTATTTTATATATTATAGACCTTTTGATTATGTTTTTCCACAAAAAAATAAGAAGCCCCGAATGTGCCGTCAGGCTTATAATTCACGCCCTATCTTACGATAGGTGGGTTGTCTGTTTCCGCTTCTGCCATCCACTACTACGGAGGCCCGACATCCGCTAAGAAAACTCGACGTCCCGTGAATGATTTGTAGGTTGAATTATATCACCTAAACGAACACCTCAGGAATCTTCTTAAGTTGTTATTAGTATATCACCAAGTTCAAAAAAAGTCACCGATTTCGTCAGAATTTTCGCTCACAAAATTTTCCTCATTCCCCTTGACAAACGCCGCCGCAATGTTCATTTAAGTTTCTCTTAAAAATCGAAAACCCCGCGCAGTGCGCAGGGTCCTCAATATATCAATCAGTCGATTATTCGTACAGGTCGATGGTGCAGTTGGTGTAAACCTTCTGAACGTCATCGTTGTCTTCCAGCATGTCGATCATCTTCTTCAGGTTCTTGATCACGTCAGCATCGGTGGGGGTGGATTCCATAGAAGGAACGTATTCCACGTCAGCGTCCAGAACTTCGTAACCAGCAGCCTTGATGGCATCGTTTACGTCGTTGAAGGTGTCAGGAGCGGTCTGGATTTCGAAGCTGTCATCGAAGACGATCATGTCGTCTGCACCAGCTTCCAGAGCTGCTTCCATCAGAGCATCTTCGTCGATCGCATCGGTCTTTTCGATGGTGATCAGACCCTTCTGTTCGAACATGTAGGATACACAGCCGGGAGCACCTAAGTTGCCTCCAAACTTGTCGAATGCGTGCTTCATAGCAGCGGTGGTTCTGTTTCTGTTGTCGGTCAGTACGTCAACGATAACAGCAACGCCGCCTGCGCCGTAACCTTCGAATCTGCCGGGTTCATAGCTTTCGCCGCCCAGTTCGCCAGTACCTCTCTTAATAGCGCGGTTGATATTGTCATTGGGCATACCAATGCCCTTAGCCTTGTCAATTGCAGTTCTCAGGGAAGGGTTGTAGTTCGGATCTCCACCAGCCTTAGCCGCTACGATGATGGCTCTAGCATACTTTGTGAATACGGCAGCTCTCTTGGAGTCCTGTGCTGCTTTTCTTCCGGCAATTGTACCGTGTCTACCCATGATAAATTTCCTCCCTCTTTATCATAAAATTTCTAAGAAAATTATTTAACGTTTTACAACTCTCAAATTATACCACAATCCACAGTTGTAAGACAAGGGGGAAATTGCTCAAATTCCAACGAAAAACTACATTTGTTCCTTCTTTTCCAGGTTCTTGAAGGCTGTAGCCATCATCAGTTTGATACGGTTCAGCTGGTTCACATCGCTGGCACCGGGGTCGTAGTCGATGGCGGCGATGTTTGCTAAGGGGTTATACTTGCGCAGAGCCTTGATCATGCCCTTACCGGTAACGTGATTCGGCAGGCAAGCGAAAGGCTGTAAGCATACGATGTTTTCCACGCCGCTGTCCAGCAGTTCCACCATTTCGCCGGTCAGGAGCCAACCTTCGCCGCACTGGTTGCCCAGGGAGGTGATCTTCTGCGCCTTTTCGGCAGTCTCTCTGATGTGAGCCGGGCCGTGGAAGCGCTGGCTTTCGTTGAGAGCCTTACGTGCGCTGGAGCGGAAGGTTTCGATGACCTTCACGGCAATC
>JAFOGM010000299.1 GCA_017386805.1 Bacillota bacterium | reverse complement strand
CATGGTAACGGTCTTGGGACAGGTAGCCTTTCTTTATCTGATTCCCATTGCTTGTATCATCGGTATTATTGCACTGATTCTGGATTGGGGAAGCCTGCGGCGCACTGCCATGAAATTAGGGATTTTCGCTCTGATCATGTCTCTGATCATTCCGGTCAGTGTCAATATCAGCAACACCTTTGATGCGACCTACGAAGCATCCATCCGCGAGACCATCGATATGGTCCAGGAGGAAGAATTGGAACTGGAAGCGGATGTTCCCATCAATCAATCATGGATCGATTCTCTGGTATCAAAGTTAGAACAGGGGATCGACGGTCTGACGCAAAAAAGTCAGGAGTTGATTACGAAGGGGAAATATCTGCTGAACAACTTTGTGGATTCTGTTGCGGTGCTCATGATCACCACCTGCGTGATTCCCATTGGGACGATCCTGATGGCAATCTGGCTGGCGAAATTGTTGTTCGGCCTCCAGTTCAATCTGCCGAAGCAGAATCCCATCGATATTCGGAAGATTTTGAAGCGGTAGGAGGCCCGCAGGGCCGGTTGCCGATCCGATGCGGAGTAGAAAACTAAAAAATGTATAAAAAGACCACAACTTCAACTGGAGTTGTGGTCTTTGATTTTTTTACGAACTTTATTCCGGTCTCTTGTCCACGTCCTTGACACCGAAGAGGGAGTAGAGGGTGGAGATTACCAGGATCGCAGGGAAGGTTGCGGTGATGGTATCCATCATCTTGTCCAGGATGAAGAAGCAGAGCGCGTTGGCAGCGGTCCCTAAAGCGATGTACAGGGCTGCTGCTGCACCTTTGGTGATCTGGCCGTTGACACACATAATTCTGGGGATCTGGGTCACCAGACGGATGATGGGGTAGGAGATGGCAGATGCGGCCAGGAAGAACAGGATCACATTTCCCATGCTCTGGAACTGGAAGCCAAAGACGCTCATAACCATACCGCCGCCTAAAGCCATAAAAGCGATGACGCCGGCAACCAGGATGGTACCTAAGATGTAGCCGGTCACCTTGGGCTTCTTCGCAGGAGCGGCGTGATTTGCCTTTCCGTTGGATTTCTTGTCTAAACGTTTGATGTTCTTTTTACTCATAAATTACCTCGCAAATATAGTGATATTATTTCAGCCAATCCACGTATTCACCGCGACGGAAGGTGTCGATCAGGGTGAAGGACAGGCTCATGGTGGATTCTTCAGTCAGTTCGTGACGGTGGAACCAACGAGCTTCGGCCAGTTCGGTTTCCTGAATGGTAACTTTATCGTCGCCATCCAGTTCCGCATAGAAGCCCATCATTTCGATGCCGGTGAGACCCCAGGGCTGAGACTTGAAGTAGTGAAGCTTTCCGACCTTCAGACCTACTTCCTCCATGACCTCGCGGCGTACGCAATCTTCAATGGTTTCGCCGATTTCCACGAAGCCGGCAATCAGCGCGAACTTGCGGAATTCTCCCAGGCCTTTGGCCAGTAAGATACGGTCGGTCTTGGGATCCACCACGGCAACCGCCACGGCGGGAGAAATGGTGGGATATACAATGTTCTTACAGTGGCTGCAGTACATGGCGCGTTCCTTGTCGTGGGGAACGGTGGGAGAACCGCAGCGGCCACAGAACTGATGGTTGGTCATCCAGGTATTCAGATGATGGCTCACCATCATGGCATGACCGATCCGATTTTCGCTCTGCTGGCGGACTTTCTGGATGTGGAGGAACTGAAGCGTTTCTCCGGGTGTGGAGATGCAGTCCTTGGAAACAAGGAAGAATCCCATCTCATCAATGGAAAACAGATACTGTAAACGATCGTATTCTTTGATACGCTTCTGATCTTCCGGTGTGAAGTCGTTGAGCTGAGGGAACACGGCGTGATCTTCGCCGCTGCCAATGTCCATCAGGATCTGGCTTCCGTCAAAACAAACAACGGCGTCCAGTTCCGCAATGGGACGGGGAGTGTATTCGTTATGAAACACGTGAGGTGCGATATCCTGAATCATGAGATCCTCCTTGTGGTATCATTTCGTTTAAGATTCGTCCTTTGAAAAACGAACACATTTATTGTATCCCAACGGCTGGGAGATTGTCAACGGCAGGGAAAGTGTGTTATTATAAAAGGTATGAAAAATGTTGAAAACTGCTGATTTTGAAAGGAGAACTCCTATGTACGAGCTGATCCAGGTGGGAGAACACACCTATTATATCGATTGTCCGGCGAAAATGGGTGTTTACCAAACATCGCCCACGGAAGCGATCCTGATCGACAGCGGAAATGATAAAGATGCTGCGAAGAAAGTGTTAAAGATTTTTGACCAGCAGGGATGGAAATTGACCATGGTGATCAATACCCATTCCCATGCGGATCATATCGGTGGAAACGCCATGCTCCAGCAGAGAACCGGCTGCATGGTCTACGGACCGGTCCTGGAAAGCGGAACTATCAAAGACCCCATCTATGAACCGTCTCTTTTATACGGAGGTTATCCTTTCAAAGAACTGCGCAATAAATTCCTGATGGCTCAGCCTACAGAGAAATTCCTGACGCTGGATGAACAGGGAATGGCTCATGGAAAGAAGGTTCTTCCGGAAGGAATGGAGATCATCAGCCTTCCCGGACATGCCATGAACATGATCGGTGTGAAAACACCGGACGACGTCTGGTTCATGGCGGACTGTGTTTCTTCTCCGGCAGTATTGAGCAAGTATCATGTCAACTTCACCTACGATGTGGCGGAATATCTGAAGACGTTGGAAAAGATCGAATCCATGACAGCCAAGCTGTTCGTTCCGTCTCATACCCAGCCGGTGGAATCCATGGAAGAATTGGTGAAGCTAAATCGGGAGAAAGTATTCGAAATCAAAGCATTATTGTTAGAAATTTGCGGCGAGTTCATCGCCTTTGATGATATTTTGGCAAAGGTCTTCGACCACTTCGGACTGGTGATGGATTTCAGTCAGAATGTTCTGGTGGGAAGTACCATTCGTTCCTATCTGAGCTGGTTGAAGGACGGTGGTCTGATGACTGCTGACATTCAGAACAACCGCCTCGTTTGGAAGACCGTTTAAGGAGGAAATCATGATTTTAATTAAAAATGGACGCGTAATGGATCCGAAAACCGGTTTTGATCAGGTGACAGATCTGGTTATCGATGACGGAAAGATCTGCTGCATCGGTAAGACTGAAAGCGAGCAGTGCTGCTGCGGAGCAACTTATGATCGCATCATCGATGCAGAGGGAAAGGTGGTTGCCCCTGGTTTGATCGACGTGCATATCCACTTCCGTGATCCCGGCGTGACCCATAAAGAAGATATCATCACCGGAGCAAACGCTGCCAAGCGCGGTGGATACACTACCGTGGTTCTCATGGCTAATACCAAGCCGGTGGTGGACAATGAAGAAACATTGCAGTACGTTCTGGAAAAGGGAAAGACCACAGGAATCAACGTCCTTCAGGACTGCTGCATCACCAAGGGAATGGCTGGTGAGGAACTGGTGGATATGAAGGCTTTGAGAGAAGCAGGAGCCGCTGGTTTTACCGACGATGGCCTTCCTATTATGGATACAAAACTGACCCGCGAAGCCATGAAGATGGCCAAGGAACTGGGCGTAGTTCTCAGCTTCCACGAAGAAGATCCGGCGCTGATCGATAAGGCTGGCGTCAACAAGGGCAAGGTCAGCGAGGAACTGGGCTTCCCCGGAGCATCCCGTGCAGCGGAAGACGTGATGGTTGCCAGAGATTGCATGCTGGCGCTGGAAACCGGCGCCCGCGTAAACATCCAGCATATCAGTTCCGCGGTTGCTGTGGAACAGGTTCGTCTGGCAAAGAAGCTGGGCGGTGATGTTTGGGCAGAAGCGTCTCCCCATCACTTCACCCTGACCGAAGAAGCAGTGAAGCTGTATGGAGTCAATGCAAAGATGAATCCGCCTCTGCGTACGGAAGCGGATCGTCAGGCCATCATTGAAGCCCTGAAGGACGATACCATTGAAATCATCGCTACTGACCACGCGCCTCACACCGATGAGGAAAAGGGTGTGGGTCTCCTCAATGCTCCCAGCGGCATCATCGGTCTGGAAACCGCTCTGGCTCTGGGAATCACCAGTCTGGTGAAGGAAGGCCATCTGACCATGATTCACTTACTGGACAAGCTGACCTACAAGCCGGCTCTGATGTACGGTTTGGACAGCGGTTATCTGACAGAAGGCGCAGCGGCTGATCTGGTGATTTTCGACCCGGAAGAACTGTGGACCGTAACCGATGACTTCGCTTCCAAGGGAAAGAATTCTCCCTTCATTGGCTGGGAACTGCAGGGAAAGGTGAAGTATACCATCTGCGGCGGCAACGTGGTCTTCGAAGATAAATAGGTGAGATCCATGTCGAAAAAGAATTCTGTTTTGTCCTGGATCAAGGGAGAGGCAGTCCTCTGCATTGCAGCAGTCTGCGCCCTGGTGTCCATGCTGTTTGTACCGCCTTCGGCGGCATATCTGGCCTACATCGATGTCCGCGTCCTTTGTTTATTGTTCTGTCTCATGACGGTGGTCCTGGGCTTTCAGGCCTGCGGCCTCTTCGACGTTCTGGCTCAGAAAATGTTGGAGGGGGAGAGAGAAAATAAAGCGGTTTATCTGATGCTTGTCATG
>JAFOGM010000298.1 GCA_017386805.1 Bacillota bacterium | reverse complement strand
GGTTCTCTTTCCATTCTCCATAGGCCTTTTGAAACAATGGCCAGCGTTGAGCGAATCCAGGATCGAACTTCTTTAATCCGCTCAGCAGCCTCAAGAGGATTTCCGGCGCATTGCAGTTTTTCCAAAGCTGCGGTTCTCCCAACGGTCCCCGAGTAGGTACGTACATAAACTTGACTTTATCCTGATCCTTATGGTACCAGATCGTCTCCGGGCTGATTTCAAATGATCCTGTCATGATCATCTTTTCTTCAGCTTCTTCCATCGCCAGCAAAATACCCTCCATAAGTTTCAAATATGCATTTACGTCCACACGCTGTCTTTGAGAAAAGGATGTTATGTACTCCTCATACTTCCAATATCCTTCAATCAGATAATATACCGTCCAGGACTTGACTCCTCCGGAGATCTTTAAACTTCGCTTCGTATCCAAAAAGGGCCCCGGATCCCGTTCTATAATATCAAAGACATAAGTTCTCTTCTCTAAAAGTTCCGCTTCCATTTCCCTGGAGATCCTCTGCTCTCCAGGGGCCCAGATGTTCCCCATCCACCTCTCCTTTCAAACAGATTTGGCAGGGGCGATATCCCTGTTCCTGTGCAACGGTTTCTAACGTTCGTCTCCGTTCTCCTCCTGTAACATAACAGTTTTCCTCATGGTAACATTCTCCCCAGTTGGGAAAGATCCAGACACTTTGACTATCTTCTCCACAGAATCGTCTCCCTGTGATATAAATCTCATCGGAAAAATACCCCATAGAATCATTGGAACCCACATTCCATCTGCAATGGATCCTGCAATGGATATCGTCCGTCTCCTCCCATTGATCCTCTGTAAAAAACAAAGAATCCGATGAAACACCAACCAGTTGGATCCATTCACTCTGCTCCTCACCCATCGCTTCCAGAGTGTGGTTCATGATTTGATGTTCCAGATACAACCGACTGGTTTTCGCCAAAGGATAACTGAGACTCATTTCGGTACTGCACTGTTTCATCTGTCCGAAAGCCGAATATAACAGACATTCCTCCAGCTGTAAAAAGCAGAAAAAGCATGCCATTGCCATCATTAAAAACAAACAGATGGGAAGGATCAAACAAGCTTCCACCATCATGCTCCCTCTGCACTTGTGTATACTCCCTTTGTACTTATGAACCATATCGGCAGACTCCTTCTCCTGTCCATCCTTTTACTTCTCCCAATGAAGTATTTAAGTTCGCTTTTAATTCCCACTGAAATCCCACACACAGATCATTCAGGGTGAAGCTTTCTCCAAAGGTCCTCTGCAGATCCAGTTGGATCAGATCCATCATCCGTACTGTTTTTGTTTCCTGCGACCGCAGTAACAACAAGAGGTGCAGGTGATTCTCATAGGAAAGTCCCGGAGTGTTCTCCTCGTCTCCATTTTGGATCATCGGAAGTTTCTCCCCTTTCATCAGTATTCTCACATCATCTCCAGCCTCTTCCGCAGAAAAAGCTGCAGCCAACAAAGCGAATGCAACCGGATAGGGAATCGGAGCCGCCGCAGATGCCAACGCCTGAATGCTTTGTAACACTTCCTCCTTCTGATGGATCGATGCCAAATTGAGTACGGTTCTCAAAAGAAACAATTCCCGTTTTGTCTTCTCCAAATTCTGTTCGTCAGAGAGTTCTCCCTGAAGGATATATTCCAATTGATATAGAAACCATCCATCCTGACGTTCCACACAATTTCCAAAGTAATGCAGGGCATATAAATCCATCGAAAGAGAAGTCCCTATGATTTCTCTCCACAGTTCTGGTTTTCTGTTCAGTAATTTCCCTGTGAATTCCTTTCCGTAAGAAGGCATGCTTCGGGAAGGAAGTTGAGATATTCGAAGTGGATCCTCCAATGTCTTTCCTTCGTCGAAAGGAATCTCTTCTAAGATTGCCTCTCCCTCCTGTTCTCTTTTGTGAACTTCCCGATTTAACTGGTCCCACTTTTGTTCTAAAAGTTCTGCCTTAGTTTCCTCCTGACTTCGTCCTTCACTTCCGTTTTCTCCATCTCTTTGAGCTGGTATCCAACTTCCTTCTTCTTTTCTCTCCATACCTTCTCCTGCCTGAGTAAGCACGGTACTCAGATGAGAAATCAATTGAGACTGTTGGATCAAATCGATCCATGCTCCTTGTTCCATGACCTGGACGATCTGCTTTTGTACCGCTTTCGGATCCATCAGAAGAAAGTTTTCCGGATCTGCTGAAAGTTCCTCACACTTTGCTTTCATCAATGAATGTTTCTGATCCCCGTTCCAGAAGGGACTGCTGTTTTCCACAAAATGCTTCATTCTCCATTCCAGGACTGAAGGTTCTTTCCAGATTCCATACAGATCATATCTCCCTTTCAGTTCCGGAAGATAATAACTTAATACCGTATTCCCTGCATACTGTCCATTCCATTGAACAGCACTCTGCAACGTTCGAAGTGATGCATCTTCATATAGCAGGAGAAATATCAAAATTACCGAGGACAATAGGATCATCAGTAAAATCGAAACCGATCCTTTCCTGGATGTTTCTTTGTCACAATTGCGCATTCCAGTCCCCCAACAGTTCTCCCCATTGTTCCCAATGAAGCTTCCTTATGTGTTCCATATAGGACTCTTCCTGCATGTTCTTTTGGTGAACTTCCAATGCTTTTTCCCAACGGCTATACCACAAAATCATCAAAGAAAAACTCATAACAGTCAATCCAATGATCAGCGGAAACAGAAATGCAGCTTCCACCGTAGCAGATCCCCTTCGGCGATTCTCTTTCACCATCTCAAAACCCGCTGTTCAACAACCCATCAAAGGTAGAATCCACGAAAGTTAGAATTTTTTCTTTGAATACCAGGCCAACCGCAACAGCAATGCAAATCAATACTGCCACCTGCACCATTTCCATCCCGGACTTCTTTGGATCAGGACGATAATATCGTTCTTCTTCATACACCTTATCTTCGTAGATCTTTCCTTTTTTCTCGTGATTCATTTCGTAATATTTCATGAACATTCCCCTTTCTCATACGCTGATCATCACCGGCCCTATGGTCAATAACAAAATTGTACTGAGCAGAATAGCTAAGGGGCCGGATAATTGAATCTCCATAGTTCTGCAACGCTCTTCCTTTCGTTTCCACTGCGTATCCCTTGCATAATTTCGTTCCACTTTCAATTGTTGGATCAAAGATAAAGAACCTCTGTCCATGTGATCCAGGAGCATGGTGGAAAATCGAACCAATTCCGAACATCCTGTTTCCACGGCATATTCCCCCAACAACGTCATGACGGATCGTTTGGATTCATCCGCTCTTCTGCACAGCACCCCAAGATCTGTGAACAGTCTTCCGTCCCCTTCTTTTGCAGAAAAAGCCGCCGTTTCCAGAGCTTCCGAAAGGATCAACCCTGCATTCATCATCATAATCAGCTGGTCCATCAGTACAGGTACTTCCAGAGCCAATTCCCGCTTTCTTTGTTCTCTTTCCTTTTCCACCTTTGAAAAGCGGCCAACAATCACCAGGATCATTACCATTCCCGTCATACCGAACAACATCCACCATGTTTCTCTGTTTCCCTGCTCAGAAACCGTAATTTCTTTCAGTGACTCCTGCAGAATCTCTGTTCTCTCGTCGGGAGACTTCTCGATTTCTGACAGCATAACCTCACTGCGCAGTTGAAGAGCCTGTTCCGCATCTTTCGTTGTTTTCGGAGGAACGACAATGCACTGCAGCTGATACTGCTCCATGGAAGATCCAAGAAACATGGTAACCCCGATCGTCACAGGGATTCCTTCTCCGGAACCGATCCCATCCACAAGCCCATTTTCTGAAATTCTGGCAGGATCACTGGTTTCGTATCTTACAGAAACACCGGAAGATACCGACTTCGGGAAATACAAAGCCCCGGAAACATGATTCCAATCCGGATTTTCTCCCAGCATTTCCCGGGAAATCTGACGCCTGGCTTCGTCGAATATTTCCTCAGGTGATCTCTGTTCTTCTGTAGACTCCGTCATAGAATCCAGGATCAATTCTGTTCTGCCGCCACTATATTCCAGAACATATTGGCCGCCATCCTGCAAGTACAGAGCCTCGAAAGTTCCTTTTTGCATCCTCTCCGTCACAAAAGTAAACGTCAAACTTCCCAAACAGAACAGAATACCCAGACCGCAAATTCCC
>JAFOGM010000297.1 GCA_017386805.1 Bacillota bacterium | reverse complement strand
TTTCCGCAAAACCAAACACGTTGGCCAGTACGTTGAAGCCGTCCAGCGGCGGACAGGGGATCAGGTTGAAGGCCATCAGCAGCAGGTTGGTCCAACAGATCCGCATCAGAATATACATTAGAATACTGCCGAAGCTGCTGAGTACGAATTCCGGACTGATCACCACAAACAGCTTGATGATCAGACCCACCATCACGGCAATCACCAGGTTAGTCACAACGCCGGCCAGACCGACGATGATTTCGCCCACTCTGCGGTTCTTGTAAAACCGGGAATCCACCGGAACGGGGATCCCCCAGCCAAAGCCCAGAAACAAGAGCGACACAAAGCCCATGGGGTCCATGTGCGCCTTGGGATTCATGGATACGCGGCCGAAATACGCCGGCGTCGGGTCGCCCAGCATCTGGGATGCCTTCGCGTGAGCAAATTCATGGAAGGACAGGCCGATCAGGATCGCAGGAAGCATCATCAACGTCTCCATGATCCACTTTCCCGCCGAAGCTCCCAGGGAACCTCCCCCCACTGCCATATCGGAAATGCGCTCCGCTGCCAGTATGACCACCAGCAAAAGCAGCATTCTGTTTTCATATAATTTCTTTCTCAATCTGACACCTCTTGAAATTTCATTAAAATAGTAATATCCAGTATATCTCGTTTTTCGGACAAAAGCCATAGCACATTTTTGACTTCACAGAAATAACATATTATATATGCTTCTGCAAAACTTTATCATAATGAGGTGAACGACCATGTCCATTGATACTTACAAGTGTCCCGATCCCCAGTTTCCCCAGAACCAGTGTATGGAGATCTACACGGTAAAAGCCGGGGATACGCTCTACTCCATCTCCCAGGCTTACGGGATCCCCGTGGCTCATCTGATGCAGGTGAACCGGATCCTGAATCCCTACAATCTAAAAGCCGGCCAGCAGCTCTGCATCCCTGTAAAAAATCCCGCAGATCCCCAGGTCCCTGCCCGCCCAGACACACCAATCCTACCCACACCGGTGATCTGTGATGGGATGAAACATACCATCGTCAAAGGCGATACCCTGTACATGATCGCGAAAAAATACGGGGTGACACTGGATGCCCTGATGAAAGCAAACCCCTCCATGGATCCCTACAACCTCCGCGTAGGCGACATCATCTGCGTTCCGATTCCGGCGCCTGCGCCGATGCCGTCCCCAATGCCGTCCCCCATGCCCGATCAGGGTTCCGGCAACCGGCCTTCCATGCCGGATTGCTACGGCGGAAAAGCTTACGCTACTCAGCGCGGCGATACACTGACGCGGATCCTGGATCGGTTCGATCTGACCTACGGTCAGCTGCTCTGCTCCAACCCGGACATCGATTTTACCGGTTCTCTGGAAGGCCTGACTCTCTGCCTTCCCATTGAAGACGATTCCACCGGCTGTTCCGAAATGTACACCGTACGTCGGGGCGATACCCTGGACACCATCAGTCAGAGATATCTGATGATTTCGGACCGCCTGATGATGGCAAATCCGGATCTGACCGTCCAGGATTTTTCCAAAGTTGGAACCATGATTTGTATTCCGAAATAATGCAACAGAATATTGTATTATCGATTCTAATGTAAACGAAAATTAGTTTAAAAAAAACTGTTCCTATCCCGGAACAGTTTTTTCTTTTAATTAAAACAATCATCCATAATGATTGAAATTGCAACGTTTCTCAATCGTTGTCAACAATTGTCAAAAAGTTGACACAATTTGGAGAAAATATTATAATAATCTATTATAAATACAACATGTACCTTTATAATACATCCAGAAAACATCATTAAAATAGAGAGGAGAATCATCGTGAGTGATAACATTTCCATCCGTCACGCACTGAAAAAGTACGGTGACAACGTAATCATCCCCGATCTGAATCTGGAAATCAAAGAAGGTGAATTCTTCACCCTGCTGGGTCCTTCCGGCTGCGGTAAGACCACCCTTCTGCGAATGATTGCTGGTTTCAACAGCATTGAAGGCGGCGATTTCTACTTCAACGATCGCAGAATCAACGATCTGGACCCTGCCAAGAGAAACATCGGTATGGTATTCCAGAATTACGCGATCTTCCCCCACATGACCGTTCGTAAAAACGTAGAATTCGGTCTGAAGAACAAGAAGATGCCTGCTGACAAAGTCAAGGAGCAGGCGGACAAGTTCATGGCTCTGATGCATGTAGATGAATATGCCGACCGTCTTCCGGAACGTCTGTCCGGCGGCCAGCAGCAGCGTGTTGCCTTAGCCAGAGCGCTCTGCATCGAACCGGACGTACTGCTGTTCGACGAACCGTTGTCCAACCTGGACGCAAAGCTGCGTGTGGAAATGCGTAATGTTATCAATCAGATCCAGCACAGTGTCGGTATCACCACCGTATACGTAACTCACGACCAGGAAGAAGCCATGGCGGTTTCCGACAGAATCGCAGTTATGAGCGCCGGTGTGATCCAGCACGTAGGTACTCCCAAGAATATTTACCAGAGACCCGCCAACCTGTTCGTATCCACCTTCATCGGCCGTTCCAACGTGCTGAATGGTAAGCTGGAAGTGAAGGACGGTAAGACCTACATCGTTACTCCCGGCGGATACAAGGCAGAAATGACCAATCTGAAGGAACAGTACAAGGAAGATCAGGACATCGTATTATCCGTTCGTCCCGAAGAATTCCTGCTGAATCCCGAAACTCACGACGAAGGTATCCTGGCTAAGGTTGACGATTGCGTCTTCTTAGGTCTGATGACTCACTACTTCGTACATCTGGAAAGCGGCGAAGAAGTGGAAATCATTCAGGAATCCTCCATCGACAGCATTATCGAACCCGGTACCATGATCAAGTTGACTCTGAACACAGACAAGGTCAACATCTTCACCGCCGATGGTTCTGACAATATGCTCACCGGCGTTCAGAACGATTGCGCTAACGCGTAGTCAGGAGGTGCGCCATGACAAAGAAACGTAAACTTGAAGTGTGGACCGTGGTCTCGATCGTGCTTCTGGCATCGTTCCTGTTCTTCCTGGTCTACCCCATGTTCGGTCTGCTGAAAGAATCCGTGATCTCTCCGGAAGGAAACTTCACCCTGGAACAGTTCCAGAAATTCTTCAGCAAGAGCTACTACACCGGAACCATTGTCAACAGTATGAAGGTTACCATCACCGTAACCGCGGTATCCCTGCTTCTGGGTATCCCCATCGCCTACTTCTACTCTTTCTATAAGATCAAAGGCGCAAAGCTGTTGTTCGTCATGTCCATCCTGTGTTCCATGTCCGCTCCCTTCATCGGTGCGTACTCCTGGATCATGCTGCTGGGCCGTTCCGGTGCCATCACCGTATTCTTAAAGGAAGTCTTCGGAATCACCTTAGGAAGCATCTACGGCTTCAAGGGGATCCTGATCGTACAGTCCCTGAAGTTCTTCCCCCTGGTATTCATCTACATGAACGGGGCCTTCAAGAACATCGATAACACCTTAATGGAAGCTTCTGCTAACATGGGCTGCACCGGCGTGAGACGTCTGTTCAACATCGTACTTGCACTGTCCATGCCCACCATCCTGGCCGCTGGTCTGATGGTATTCATGCAGGCCTTCGCAGACTTCGGTACTCCGATGCTGCTGGGCGAAGGTTTCCAGACCTTCCCGGTACTGATCTATAACCAGTACTTAGGTGAAACCGGCCGTGACTACAACTTCGCTGCTGCGTTAGCTGTCATCGCCGTATTCGTAACCGCTATCGTATTCTTCTTCCAGAAATGGGCCACCAGCCGCTATAAGTTCTCCATGAACGCGCTTCACCCGGTGGAAAAGAAGAATTGCAAGGGTATCAGCGGTATCCTGATGCACCTGTACTGCTACCTGCTGGTAGGCGTAGCCTTCATGCCGCAGCTGTACATCATCTACCTGTCCTTCCGCAACTGCTCCGGTGCCATCTTCAAGCCGGGCTTCTCTCTCGGAAATTACGAACAGGCTATGAAGAAGCTGCTGGGTCGTTCCATCGGAAACACCGCCCTGCTGGGTGTCATCGCTCTGGCAATCATCATCGTCATCGCGGTTCTGATCGCATATCTGGTCGTTCGTCGTTCCAGCGCTCTGAACAACGCCATCGATACGATTTCCATGCTGCCCTACATCATGCCCGGTGCGGTTATCGGTTTAGCTCTGCTGATGGCCTTCGGTAAGAAGCCCTTCGCACTGACCGGTACCTTAGCTATCATGGTCATCTCCTTCGTTATTCGAAGATTGCCGTACACCATCCGATCGGCTACGGCGACCCTGATGCAGATATCCTTAAGCATCGAAGAAGCCGCCATCTCTCTCGGCGCTTCCAAGTTAAAGACATTCATGAAGATCACAGTGCCCATGATGGCCAACGGCATCTTATCCGGTGCTATCCTGAGCTGGGTAGCCATCGTTACCGAACTGTCCTCTTCCATCATCCTGTATAACAACAAGAGTATTACTCTGACGATGTCTACTTACGTAGCCATCACCCGCGGAAACTACGGCTTAGCCGCTGCTTTCGCATCTATCCTGACTCTGGTGACCACCATTTCCCTGCTGGCTTACCTGAAGATCAGTAAGAGTGAAGACATCAATCTGTAAACACAGATCGCGTCTTCCCAACAACGGCTTACACGCGAACTCACTCGCGTTTAAGTAATATTCATCCAAAGAAAAGGAGAAACAAAATGAAGATGAAGAAAATGCTTGCAATCCTTCTGGCTTTTGCTATGGTATTCGCTCTGGCTGCTTGCGGCGGCGGTGAATCCGAAGAAGGCGATGCTCCGGCTGCTTCCGGCGAACTGGTTCTGTACTCTTCCATGACCGAACACGACCTGGACGCTCTGATCACCAGCTTCAATGAAGTTTATCCCGACATCACCGTTGAAGTAGTTAACGGTTCTGCCGGCGAACTGACCACCAGACTGACTGGTGAAGCTGCTGCTCCCGTAGGCGACCTGGTTTGGGGTGGTATGGCTGACTCCGACGGCGACAAGTACGCTGAAATCTTCGAAGCATGGGTTTCCGAGTATGACGCAGAAAACATGGAAGGTTACACTTCCCCCAACGGTCTGTATTCCATGGACCACCTGTCCACCGTTGTATTCTGTGTAAATGAAGAACTGGAAGCTGAACTGGGTCTGGAAATCAAGTCTTATGAAGACCTGCTGAACCCCGCTCTGAAGGGTAAGATCCTGACCGCTGACCCCAACTCTTCTTCCTCTGCTTGGAACAACCTGTCCAACATCATGGCTGTATACGGAACTGACTCCGAAGAAGCTTGGGCTTACATCGAACAGCTGATGCCGAACCTGGTAATCGCTGGTTCTTCCTCCGCTTGCTTCAAGTCCGTACAGCAGGGCGAATACGTAGTAGGTCTGACCTATGAAGACGGTGCTGTTACCCTGGTTAAGGACGGCGCTACCAACATTCGTCTGCAGTATCCGACCAACGGTACTTCCGCTTCCGCTTTCGGCTGCGCTCTGGTAAAGAATGGCCCGAACCCGGAAAATGCTAAGCTGATGATCGACTTCATCTGCTCCGCTGATGGACAGACCGCTCTGGCTGCTGCTCAGGAAGGTACTCTGCGTTACACCAACGCTAACTACGTAACTCCGGAAAACGCTTGGCTGCCTGCAGCTGACGAAATCACCTGGGTTGTTCGTGACGTACCTTACATGACTGAAAACAAGGACGCTATCCTGGAACACTGGAATGAACTGTGGAGCGAAGTTGGTTCCAACTAATCTCTTTGAGATTTGATTGAATCATCATTGTGAAACAAATGTGACTTGGGCAGTCGGCCGCTGGCCGGCTGCCCTTTCCATTGACGTTCGACATCCCACAAAGGCTGTGGCTTGTGGGACGGTAATGGAAAGGGCAGATCTGCACTGACGAGCGGGGCGTTCCCCGTATTGTAGGAGAATTGAAATGTTAGAACAACTGAAACAGGAAGTCTTTGAAGCCAACAAAAAGCTGGTGGACTACGGCCTGGTGATCCTGACCTGGGGAAATGTGTCCGCCATCAGCGAAGACAGACAGTACGTGGTCATCAAACCCAGCGGCGTGGATTATGCAAAAATGACCGCAGATCAGATGGTTGTCACCGATCTGGATGGAAACGTAGTGGACGGAACTTTACGTCCCTCTTCCGACCTGATGACCCATCTGGAAATCTACAAAGCTTTTTCCGATGTAAACGCTGTGGTCCATACCCACTCCACCCATGCAACGGCCATGTCCCAAAGCGAACGGGATCTTCCCTGCTACGGTACCACCCACGCGGACACCTTCTACGGTTCCGTTCCCTGTACCCGCCACCTGACAAAGGAAGAAGTGGAAGAAGCGTACGAAACCAATACCGGTAAGGTGATTATCGAAACCTTCCAGGAACGAAACATCGATCCTTCTGCGGTTCCTGGTGTTCTGGTGAGAAAGCACGGTCCCTTCACCTGGGGTTCCACCTGTAAAAAGGCAGTGGAACACTCCGTGATCCTGGAAGAGACCGCTAAAATGGCTTTACTGACCGAGCAGTACAATCCCCATGTGGAACCTGCTCCTCAGAGTTTACAGGATAAGCACTACTTCCGTAAGCACGGCGCCAACGCCTACTACGGTCAGAAATAGAAAGGAAGAATATTCATGAGAATCGACGGCCAGCGCTTTGGCGGCGCCTGCAGCTGCGGAAAGACCCACGAAATGACCACAAAACTCAGTGTCATTGAAGCTGGAGCCCTGCTGCATTTCAACGACTATCTCAACGAACTGGAACTGGATGGCGATCATCTCTGCGTCATCTACGATAAAAACACTTACGAAGCCGTACCTGCGGACCGACGTCCCAAAGCCATGCAGGAAATCATCTTAGACCCGCAAGGTCTTCACGCCAACGAATTCAGCACCGCGGAGGTCTTCGAACAGATGGTGGGCGGCATCACCATGATTGCCGGTGTGGGCGGCGGTACCATCAACGACATTGCCCGCTTCTGCGGCTATAAGCTGGGACTTCCCCTGATTTCCATTCCCACGGCAGCCAGCTGCGATGCCTTCGGTTCCGATGTGGCAGCCATGACCTGGGAGGGCCTGAAGAAGAGCATCAGCTGCCTTTCCCCCGTTCTGGTGGTTGCCGATCTGGATATCATCAAGGCAGCTCCGGCGGATCTGATCCTCAGCGGGATCGGCGATATGTTGGGAAAATTCATTGCTTTAGCGGAGTGGAAAATCGCTCATGCAGTGACCGGTGAAGCCTTCTGTCAGGAGATCCACGACATCATGGACGAGGCTGTGACCAATATCATGACCAATTGTAAAAAAGCGCAGGACGGCGACGACGACGCTGTAGCGCAAGTCATGTACGGTCTTCTCATGAGCGGGATCGCTATGCAGATGTTCGGCAACTCCCGCCCGGCTTCCGGTGCGGAACACCACATTTCCCACTTCATCGAAATCGAAACCGAAGCTTTCGGTGAACGAAGCGATGCTTCCCACGGCGAAAAGGTTGGTGTCGGTACGATTTTAGCCAGTGCAGAATATCACCGACTGGCTCAGATCGAAGACATTACTCCCTATGTGATCCCCTATCAGAAGTGGGATAACGAATGGGTAAGAAATTACGTGGGCGACCGTCTTTACGAACCCACCCTGAAAGAACACGAAAACGACGCGCTGGCGAAGGTAACGCCGGAGGCGCTGATTGCCAACTGGCCGAAGATCCGCCACATCGTGGCGCAGATCCCCACGGCAGAGGCTTTATATGAAACCATGGCTCAGCTGGGCGCAAAGCGCTCCCTGTCCGACATCGGTATCTCCGAGGACAAGCTGCCTGAGCTTCTCAATAACTCTCCCCTGGCGCGCAACCGCCTCACTTTGATGAGAATGCGCCGCATGATGAACCTGGAGGTATAAATCCCATGAGCAAGATCAAATTAATCGCCTTTGACCTGGACGGAACCCTGACCCAGCACAAGACCAAGCTGGATCCCGTGAACCGTGCCGTACTGGAAAAACTGGCTGAAAACCACAAGCTGCTGATGGTAGGTGCCGGTGGTGCCATGCGCATCTTCAATCAGCTGGACGGCTTCCCCATCGATGTTCTGGGAAACTACGGTCTTCAGGAAGGTAAGTACAACCCGGAAACCGGCGAGCTGGATCTGATCCGCGACCTGACCTTCCCCTGCGACCGCGAAAGCGTGGACAAGAGAGTCACCATGCTGAGAGAACAGTTCGGCTTTACCGAATTTGCCGGTGAAAACGTGGAATTCCATGCTTCCGGCTGCATCACCTTCCCCATTCTGGGAACGAAAGCAAAGCAGGAAGACAAGCTGGCCTTCGACCCGGACCGTGCAAAGCGCAGAGCCATCCATCAGATCGTCATCGATACCTTCCCGGAATACGTGGTCTTCGTTGGCGGCTCCTCTTCCTTCGATATGGCTCCTCAGCCCCACGATAAGTACCATGCGCTGAAAGATTACTGCGAACGCAACGGCTACGGCCTGGATGAAGTTGCCTACGTAGGCGACGACTACGGTCCCGGCGGAAACGACGAAAGCGTATATTTATCCGAAATCAAATTCATCACCATCGACGATTACACCACCCTGGGTGAACGTGTGAAAGAATTTTTATAAACATTGACAACCAATCCCTGCATACAATGAAAAGAAAGGTGATTCCTATGAAAATTTATGACACCCCCCACAAGCTCAACGATTACCTGGATACTCATTTTACCTGTGACTGCGGTAAGGAGCATTACGCTTCCCTGAAGACCGTGTCCATCGGTAAAGATGCTTTAGAAACCATTCCTCAGATCGTCAATGATCTGGGCTTTAAGAGCCTGTATCTGATCAGTGACGCCATCACCTACGACATCGCCGGAAAGCGCACCATGGAGATCCTGGAAGCTGCCGGAATCAAGGCAAAGATGGTGACCCTGACTCACACCGGCTTCGACGAAGCTACCGTTGGAGAACTGGTGATCAACATGCCTTTAGACTGCGACGTTGTCATCGCCGTAGGTACCGGTTCCATCAACGACATGACCCGCTTCTTCAGCCACAGAATGGGTCGCCCCTTCTTCACCGTGGCAACCGCTGCGCCCATGGACGGCTTCGCTTCCAGCATCGCAGCGATCAACGTAAACAACCTGAAAACCACCTACGACGCACAGACTCCTGTGGCAATCATCGGTGATACCGAGATCCTGAAAGGCGCTCCCTATCGCATGATTGCAGCCGGTCTGGGCGACCTGTTAGGTAAGTATACCTGCCTCTGCGACTGGAAGATCGCAAAGCTGATCAACGACGAACACTACTGCACCACCCTGGTGGAACTGGTAGAAAACTGCATCCAGGGCGTTCTGGCTGACGCAGATAAGGCTGCCAGCCGCGATCCTGAAGTACTGGGCAACATCATGGAAGGTCTGGTTCTCACCGGCGTTGCCATGAGCTTATATGGAAACTCCCGCCCCGCTTCCGGCTGTGAACACCACATGTCTCACTATTGGGAAATGATGTTCGAACAGGCTGGAAAGAGAGCCGTTCCCCACGGAACCCAGGTCAGCGTAGGTACTGTTCTGATCCTGAAGCTGGTGGAAGCTCTGAAGGCTATGGATATTGACTTCAACGCCGCAAGAGAAGCTGCCAAGGCTTACGACCAGGCTGCCTGGGAAGAAGCCATCCACGCCGCTTACGGTCCCGCTGCGCCCGGCGTCATCGAAATGGAAGCAAAGGCAAAGAAGAACGAAACCAATGCCCGTCTGGCTCGCATCGATTCCATGGAACAGAACTGGGATGGTATCCTGGCTCTGCTGAACGAACTGCCTTCTTCCGAAACTGTAATGGATCTGCTCCGTTCTCTGAATTCCCCCTGCACTCCTGCAGAAATCGAAGTGGACGAAGCCATGCTGAAGAACACCTTCCTGTACTGCAAGGAAGTACGTGCCCGTTACACCATTCTCCAGATGGTATGGGATCTGGGCCTTCTGGATCAGCTGTCCGATCAGGTGATCAAATCTCTTTAAAGGAATGTTATTGCTATGACAGAAGCACTGAATTATCTGCGTGAATTTAATACTGCCTCGGTGTTTCTCCGACTGACTCTGGCCATGTTTTTAGGCGGCCTCATGGGTCTGGAACGCGGCCGCATGCATCGTCCTGCCGGTTTTCGTACCTATCTTCTGGTTTGCCTCGGCGCTTCTCTGACCATGATCCTGAGCCAGTACTGCTATGAGATGCAAAGTTCGGAGTGGGCGGATTTCATCGGAAAAGCCCCCCTGGACATCAGCCGTCTGGGCGCTCAGGTCATCAGCGGGATCGGTTTCCTTGGAGCCGGTACCATGCTGATCACCCGTCGCCAGCACGTAAAAGGTCTGACGACAGCTGCCGGTCTCTGGACCGCTGGCTGTATGGGCCTGGCCATTGGCGCTGGGTTTTACGAATTGGTGGTCCTGGCCTTTGTCCTGATTTTCGTTACCATGCGGCTTTTGACCAGAGTGGAAATTTACATGCTGAAAAAGGTTCGTCACCTTCACCTGTACATTGAATTGGACACCCTGGGCCATATCGGTGATCTTCTGACATTATTAAAAGACATGGGAACACAGATCCTGGATGTGGATATCAAACGAGGTAAAAAAGATGTAGGCGAAAATGCCAGCATCATTTTCCACCTGCGGATGAATCAGCGTCAGGACCATTCTCAAGTCATATCCGCCATTTCCTGTCTGGACTGCATCGTCCTTGTAGAAGAAATTTAAGGAGGTCATCATGTTCGAATTCTTTGATACATTTCGCGACTTGACCATGACTTCCATTTTTCTTCGCATGGTGCTTTCCGTAATCTGCGGCGGTTTCATCGGTCTGGAACGTACCTATAAACGTCACGACGCCGGATTCCGAACTCACATTCTGATCTGCATCGGAGCTTGTATGACAACTTTGATCGGCCAGTACCTCAGTCTGGTCATGGGTTATTACACCGACATCACCCGATTGGGAGCCCAGGTCATTGCCGGTGTGGGCTTTATCGGTGCCGGTGCCATCATCGTCACCCAGCGCGAGCAGGTAAAAGGTCTGACCACGGCAGCCGGCCTCTGGGCCTCTGCCATCGTAGGGCTCTCCCTAGGCGCAGGTTTCTTCGAGGGTGGACTTTACACCACGCTCCTGATCCTGATTGCGGAACTCTACCTCTCCAAGCTGGAGTATTACATCTTCCGTCATTCGAAAGAAATGAATCT
>JAFOGM010000029.1 GCA_017386805.1 Bacillota bacterium | reverse complement strand
AGCAGATGAAGGAATTGCTGAGGGACAAGCCATTGCCGATTCGCTGATAGCCCAGGGGATCCATCCGGAGAGGATCCTGGTCGAAGACAAGTCCACCAGTACGGAGGAGAATCTGACGTTTTCCAAGGGTGTGATCGAAAGTCATGGGGGAAGTGCAGATTCGAAGATCGTCGTGGTCACATCGGACTTTCATATGTTCCGGACGCTGCGTCTGACAAAAAGGCTGGGATATACCGACGTCAGCGGAAAAACAGCAGAAACACTCTGGATCCTGGTTCCGCAGAATCATGTGAGGGAAATCCTTGCTGTGGGGTACTATTTCATCACAGGAGCGCTATAGGAAAAGCGAGGGATGGCTGCCCATAAAACTGAAAAATACTTTATTCCAGAGGTTGTAAAACCCGGAAAGGATTTGGTATAATAAAGTATCTATTTCGTAAAATTATCGGCTCAGCGGGTATGACGCGGTCGAGAGAAATAAAGGGAGGATGTATTATGTTAGTAAGAGATAGAATGACAAAGAACCCCTATACCATCCAGGCATCTGCTGGTATCACCGAACTGATGGGTCTGATCAGAGAAAAGAACCTGAAGAGAGTTCCGGTACTGGACGGTGAAAAAGTTGTTGGTATGATTTCCACCAGCGACATCGACAAGGTTTCTCCGACCAAGGCTACTTCTCTGAGCGTATTCGAAATCAACTACCTGCTGTCCAAGGTTCAGGTCAAGGATGCCATGAAGAGAAACTTCATCGCCATTTCTCCGGATGAACTGGTTGAAGATGCAGCGGTAGAAATGAGAGCTGCTCGCGTCAGCGCAGTTCCCGTTGTAGACAACGGTAAGCTGGTAGGCATCATGACTGAATCCGACCTGTTCGATGCTCTGATCGACGTATTAGGTGCTCGTCTGATCGGTACCAGATTCGTGGTTTCCACCAAGGATAAGGGCGGTGTTCTGTCTGAAGTTTCTACCATCATCAGCAATCACGGTGTGAACATCCTGCATCTGGCTGTAGTTCGTCACGAAGGTAAAGACGATGCTTCTGCCGACATGATCCTGCGTGTCGATTCTCTGGAAGTGGAAGAAATCCTGCAGGAAATCGAAGCTAAGGGATATAGCGTATCCGGCGTTATGAAGAACAGAGGCTAATCGAACAGAATTTCATAAGGAAATAACAAGAGGATTGGTTCTATGGGAACCAATCCTCTTGTTCTTTTGTGATTCGATCATATCATCGGGGAGTTAGTAGTTTGCCCGTTTCTTTGCATTATCCAAATGGCGACCCACGGCTTCGGATGCAGCTTCCGCATCGCGATCCACAAAGGCTTGGAAAATTTCCTGATGCTCTGTCAGAACGACTTCCAGATAGTCGTCCGCATACGTCTTTTCACCGCGGCGCTGCTTGGTATAGACCTGGAAGTTGGTCAGGGTATGAAGCAGCATCCGGTTGTGAGCTGCATTGTAGATGATCTGATGGAACTGCATATTGATATTCAGCATCTTTGGAATGTCTTTTTTCATGGTGTAGAATTCCATGAATTCATAGGCTTCTTTCAGTTGTTCGAATTCCTCCTCCGTGATGCGTTCGATGGCCCAGCGGACGGCCAGCTGTTCGTAGGCCTTGCGAAGTTCGTACATATCGGCGATGTCACGGTCGGAGACTCCCACCACGAAAGCACCGCGATTAGGAATGGTTTCGATGAGGCCGTCGTTTTCCAGCTTCTGAAAGGCCTCGCGGACCGGTGTACGGCTGACCACGTATTCCTGACAGATCCTCTGTTCCGTCAGTTTTTCCCCGGGCTTCAGCTTTCCCTGAAGGATGTCGGTGCGCAGCTGATGAAACAGGGAGTTGGATAAATTGCCGCTGTTGGGGATGGGTGTGGTCTTGTACATGATCGGACCTCCGGTAGTACTTACATTGCTTGAATGGTTTCTAAAATATAATCGGATAATTGAGCACTGGTGGCCCCGTCGGGGGTACCGGTGATTTTTATTTTTTGTTCCGTGACGGTACAGATGTCCAGAGCCTTCGCCAGCTTGTCGGACTGTACCTGATATCCGATGTGAGAAAGCAGCATCACCGCAGCCCTCATGACGCTGGAAGGATCGGCATACATTTCGCGGCCTTCTTCCACCATGCGGGGGGCAGAACCGTGGATGGCTTCGAACATGGCGTAGTGATTTCCGATGTTGGCACTTCCGGCAGTCCCCACGCCACCCTGGAATTCGGCGGCTTCGTCGGTGAGGATGTCGCCATAGAGATTGGGCAGGATCAGGACCTGGAACTGACTTCTGCGCTTGGGATCGATCAGCTTCGCTGTCATGATATCGATGTACCAGTCGTCCACTTCGATGCCGGGATAATCCTGAGCCACACGCTTACAGACTTCCAGGAATTTTCCATCGGTCTTTTTCACGATGTTGGCTTTGGTAACGATGGAAACCCGGGTCTTACCGTTGTTCTTCGCATATTCAAAGGCCTGGCGGGCAATCCGCTCCGTCCCTGGATCGGTGATCACGCGGAAGTCGATGGCCAGTTCGTCGCAGATATCCACGCCCTGGCTTCCCATGGCGTAAAGACATTCGGTATTTTCGCGGAAGAAGGTCCAGTCGATGTTGTCTTCGGGGATCTTCACGGGACGGACGTTGGCGAACAGATCCAGAGCCTTTCGCATGGCCACGTTGGCACTTTCGATATTACCCCACTTGTCGCCTTTTCTGGGTGTGGTGGTAGGACCCTTCAGAAGAACGTGGCAGGCTTTGATTTCTTCCAGCACATCGTCGGGAATGGCCTTTCCGCAGGCAGCACGATTCTCAATGGTCAAGCCATCGATCACCTTAAACTTTACTTTACCAGTTTCAACTTCAGCTTTCAAGAGCTCTTCCAGAACCCGATGAGTTTGGGCAGTGATGGCGGGACCGATCCCATCGCCGCCGATGATGCCGATGACAATGGTATCCAGAGCTTTATAGTCGATGGCGGCGCTGTCGTTCTTCAATCGTTCCAGACGAGCCAGCTGCTGTTCCACGATGGTTTCAAACGCTTTTCTATAATCCATAAGAAGTCTCCTTATATGCATTGCGGCAACCGGCCGCCCTGCGGGCGGCCTCTCGCCAGTGCTAGTTCTGCATCAGATAATTGATCTTTCCGCCGGCCAGGATCATCTTCATTTCCAGGTCAGAGAAGTTGGCTTCGGTCAGATACGTTTCGGCGGTATTCAAATTCTTCACTGCGATGGTGGATCCGCCCAGGACCTGGGCGGTTGCTTCTTCGATGACCAGCCGATCGCCTAAAGATAACTTATCGTAATCGGTGGGATCGACGAAAGTCAGAGGTAAGATCCCGCTATTGATCAGGTTGGAGCGGTGGATCCGGGCGAAGGATTTGGCGATGACGAAGCGGACACCCAGGTGCAGCGGTACCAGGGCTGCATGTTCACGGCTGGAACCCTGACCGTAATTTTCGCCGCCGATGATGGTGCAGCTCTTAGCTTCGCGGCAACGTTCCGGGAACTGGCTGTCGATCAGTTCGAAACAGTAGTTGGACAGGTGCGGAATGTTGGAACGGAAGGGCAGCAGTCTCGAATCCGAGGGCATGATGTCGTCGGTGGTGATGTTATTTCCAGCCTTTAAGGTCACGGTGGTGGACAGCGTGTCAGGCAGCGCCACGTTCAGAGGGAAGGGCTTGATGTTGGGGCCCATGTCCACGGGGACGTCCGCTTTGGAACAGCCGGAGGGACGAACCAGAAAGCTTTCGTTCAGTTCGAAGGTTTCCGGTTCAGTATCCGGGAGGACCTTTCCGCAGGTCATACCATCGGTGAGGACGCCGGTGATGGCAGAAATGGCAGCGGTTTCGGGGCTGACCAGATAGACCTGAGCATCCTTCGTACCGCTTCTTCCTTTGAAATTGCGGTTGAATGTTCTCAGAGAAACGCCGGCGGAACGGGGAGACTGACCCATGCCGATGCAGGGACCGCAGCCGTTTTCGATGATTCTGGCGCCAGCAGCGATCATATCGGCCAGCGCACCGTTTTCGGCCAGCTTCCGCAGGATCCGGGAGGAGCCGGGAGAGATGACAAGGGATACGTTTTCGTGAACGCGGTTGCCTTTCAGGATCGCAGCTACCTTCATCAGATCGGTGTAGGACGAATTGGTACAGCTTCCGATGGCCACCTGGTCGATTTTGATTTCACCGATGTTGGTCACAGAATCCACATTGTCGGGGCTGTGAGGCTTTGCGGCCAGCGGTGTCAGCTCCGATAAATTGACTTCCAGGATTTCGTCATAAACGGCATCAGCGTCGGCGCTGAGGGGAACGTAGTCACCTTCGCGACCCTGAGAGGCCAGATAGGCTTTTGTATTTTCGTCGCTGGGGAAGACCGAGGTGGTGGCGCCCAGTTCAGCCCCCATGTTGGTGATGGTGGCACGGTCGGTAACGGACAGTTCCTTTACACCTTCGCCGTAATATTCCACGATCTTACCGACGCCGCCCTTGACGGTCAGTTTCTGTAATACATACAGGATCACGTCCTTGGCGCTGACCCAGGGGCGAAGCTTACCGGTGAGGTGGACGCCGATGATTTTGGGAACGGTCAGAGAGTAAGTTCCTTTGGCCATGGCTACGGCCACGTCCAGGCCGCCCGCTCCGATGGCGATCATTCCCAGTCCGCCGCCGGTGGGGGTGTGGCTGTCAGAACCCAGAAGGGTCTTTCCGGGGATCCCGAAGCTTTCCAGCTGGAGCTGATGGCAGATCCCGTTTCCGGGTTTGGAGAACAGGACGCCGTGTCTCTGCGCCACACTTTTAATAAAGGCGTGGTCATCGGCATTTTCAAAGCCGGTCTGTAACATATTGTGATCGATGTAGGCCACGGACAGTTCGGTTTTGATTTCGTCCACGTTCATGGCTTCCAGCTGTAAGTAGACCATGGTACCGGCGGAATCCTGGGTCAAGGTCTGGTCGATCTTTATGGTGATCTCAGTTCCGGGGATCATGTCTCCGCTGAGTCGATGTGCATCTAAAATCTTATACGCTAATGTCTTACCCATAATCAGTTCTCCTCTCGGATTTGTATTGTTGTATACAATTATACAAACGTACAATCAAAAGTAAACCCGAAAACAGCAAAAAAAGACCCCGGATCGCAAAGTCTACAATCCGGGGTGTTGTATACAATTTATTTCAGCATCATAAAGTTGGCACTGGCCGTGGCAACCAGTTTTCCGCTGGATTTT
>JAFOGM010000028.1 GCA_017386805.1 Bacillota bacterium | reverse complement strand
GCCATCTTCCTGTCCCTGATTGCCGGTGCACTGCTGATGCTGGCGCTGGGAAAGAACCCCATTGAAGGTTACATGAGCTTACTGCGCGGCTGCGGTCTGATGATGAAGAAGAACTATGCCGGTGGTAAGGGGATGCTGACTGACTTCATGAGCTTCCTGGATATCTGGACACCCATGATCTTCGCCGCGTTAGCGGTTGCCGTAGCGTATAAAGCAGGTCTGTTCAATATCGGCGCTTCCGGTCAGATGCTGATGGCTGGTTTCATCGCATCCATCACCGTGGGCTACAGCGATCTTCCTGCCATGGTTGCCAAGCCGCTGGCCATCGTCATCGGTGTGGTTGTTGGTGCTTTATGCGGAAGCCTCATCGGTCTTCTGAAGTATAAATTCAACATCAACGAAGTTGTATCGGCCATCATGCTGAATTACATCTTCCAGTATGTTGTCGGTTTCTTCATTCTGACCTTCTATGTACATCCTGTGACCCGTCAGTCCAACGTGGTAAGCGATGCTTCCCGTCTGACTCTGCAGAATGTACAGGTCGGGAGTATGAAAACTGTGATTCCCCTGGGCTTTATTCTGGCTGTCATCGCCGTAATCGTGATGTACTACTTCATCAATTACACCCGTCAGGGCTTTGAACTGAAGGCTGTTGGTACCAATAAGAAGGGTGCCATTTACGCAGGGATCAACGCAAATAAGAACATCATGCTGGCAATGGCCATCTCCGGTGGCCTGGCAGGTCTGGCAGGTGTGACATATTACATGGGTTACATGGCTTCCATCCAGCCCAAGGTACTGCTGAGCACCGGTTTCGACGCTGTTGCAGTCTGCCTGCTGGGGAACTCCAACCCCATCGGTATCGTAGGTTCTTCCTTCCTGGTAACCATCATCAGTAAGGGTGCGATTTACATGAACTCTTCCGTGGGTCTGCCCAAGGAAATCGCTTCTCTGATCACCGGTCTGTTACTGCTGTTCACCGCTTGTGGTGTTTACATCAAGTACCGACTGAAGAAGTCCAAGGACCGCCTGGAACAGGAAGCAAAGTTAGCAGAAGCTGCTGCTTGTAACGCTGGAAAGGAGGCTGAACAATAATGAATGAAATTATTGTAAATGGGATGTCCTTTGCAGTTCCCCTGTTCATCATCGCGGTAGGCGGTATTTACAGTGAACGAAGCGGCGTAACCAACCTGGCGCTGGAAGGTTTCATGGGCGCAGGTGCGTTCTTCGGTGCGGTGTTCACCGCGCTGACTGCAGGTGCCTTCGCGGCAACCTCTCAGCTGCCCATGTATCTCTCCCTGTTCGTAGCTATGGTGGGCGGTGCGCTGTACGCCATCGTGCATGCGGTGCTGTGCATCAAATTCAAGGCAAATCAGGTTATCAGCGGTGTCGTAGTCAACATTCTGGCTATGGCTCTGACCGATTTCCTGACCAGCCAGATCAATGAAAGCGTACTGGGTCAGTCCGCAGACAAGTTCATTCTGAACGTTTCTGCAAGATTGACCATCGAACCGCTGGCTTCCATTCCTGTGATCGGCGGCTTCTTTACCAACGTATATCCCTTCGAATTCATCATCGTGGGTGTAGCGATCGTGGCTTGGTATGTGATGTATAAGACCAAGTTCGGTATGCGTTTGAGAGCTTGCGGTGACAACCCCTATGCAGTGGATGCTGCCGGCTGTAACGTAGCTCGTACCCAGTTCATCGCTGTACTGGTATCCGGTGCTCTGTCCGGTCTGGGCGGTATGTGCTTTGCTTACTCCGTATTCGGTAACTATTCCACCAGCATCTACGCTGGCTATGGTTATCTGGCCATTGCAGCCCTGATCTTCGGTAACTGGAAGATCCCGGCGACCTTAGGTGCTTG
>JAFOGM010000296.1 GCA_017386805.1 Bacillota bacterium | reverse complement strand
GTGGCTGGTGGGTGCATATATCATGGTGGCTTCTGTGGCTCCTGGGTGGATCCTGCTGCAGCCCCGTGACTAACTGTCCTCCTTCCTGCTGTACGCTATGCTGGCTCTGGCTGCCATCGCTGTCTTCATGGGCAAACCCTCCATGGAGACCCTGCCCCTGCAGAACAAGGTCGACAACGCCACCCCCGTCTTCCCCGTTCTGTTCACCACCATCGCTTGCGGTGCGATCTCCGGTTTCCACTCTCTGGTAGGTTCCGGTACCACCTCCAAGCAGCTGGATAAGGAAAAGGACGCTAAGCCCATCGCTTACGGTGGTATGCTGATCGAATGTGCTCTGGCTATCATGACCCTGATCGCAGTAGCTCACGCTACTTCCTTCGCTGGTACTGACCTGGCATTCTCCGGCGCAACTCAGATCTTCGGCGGCGGTATCGCTTCCATGATCGACCCCAGCCGTGGTACTGTATACAGTGTTCTGTACACTCTGCTGGTTCTGACCTACTCCACCTTCTGTCTGACCTCTCTGGACACCGCTACTCGTATGGGTAGATTCATGTTCCAGGAACTGTGGCTGGATGGTACTAAGGGTGAAACTCCGCAGAACGTTACCGGTTACAAGAAGGTTCTGTCCAACCCCTACGTTGCTACTCTGATCACCGTTATTCTGGGCGTTGGCCTGGGTATGAACGGCTATGCTAAGATCTGGGCTCTGTTCGGTTCTGCTAACCAGCTGCTGGCTGCTCTGGCTCTGCTGGCAATCGCTGCTTGGCTGGCTAACATCGGCAGAAAGAGCTTCATGTGCTGGGCTCCCATGTTCTTCATGCTGGCTGTAACCATCTTCTCCCTGTTCATCAACACCAAGAAGCAGTTCGGTCTGATCGCTGCTGGTGGCGTTGACTGGGGTCCGTGGGTACAGGCGATCCTGGGTATCATCATGATCGTTCTGGCTCTGGTTCTGGCTGTTGAAGGTGTTCAGACCATCTTCTTCAAGAAGCATCAGAAGGCTGAAAAGTAAGAAACTCATAAACTTACATAAAAAAGCACCTGTTTTGAACAGGTGCTTTTTTTATGGATAATTAAGTTTTTTGGTGAAATTACATCGGCCATTCGTGGGGGCTCTTTTCGCCTTTGCAGATGGCGGCGCAGCTTTGGAAGGTGCACTGGATCATGCTTGCCACGGACTGTTCGGTGTAGAAGGCTACGTGGGGTGTGAGGATCACGTTGGGGAAGCTGGCCAGGATGGCGCGTTCGTGCTTCTTCAGGGGCTTTCCGGTGAGATCCTTGTAGTAGAGGTCCACTTCGTCTTCTAAAACGTCCAGGGCAGCGGCGCCCACCTTACCGGATTCGATGGCACGGATCAGGGCTTCGGTGTCGATCAGTTCGCCGCGGGCGGTGTTGATCAGGATCACGTCGTCCTTCATCTTGGCGAATTCTTCTTCACCGATGAAGTGGAAGTTTTCTTCTAAGAAGGGAACGTGGACGCTGATGATGTCGGATTCCGCTAACAGGGTATCTTTATCCACGTAGGTAGCGTACTGCTTCACTTCTTCGTTTTCGTAAACGTCGTAAGCTAAGATCTTACAACCAAAGCCGGACAGGTGTTTGATCACCGTACGGCCGATGCGGCCGGTTCCCAGGATACCAACGGTGGAGATGGAAATTTCCTTTCCCTTCTTTCCCATCAGGGCGTATTCCTGCATCGCTGCCTTCTTCATGATGGGAACCACCTTACGGCAGCTCATGAGCATCAGCATGATGGCGAAATTGGCAACGCCGTCAGGCGGATAGGAAGCGTTGCAGACAACGATGCCCAGCTCTTTGGCAGCCTTCACATCGATGTGGTTCACGCCGATGGAACGGGTCAGGATCCCTTTGATTCCCAGTTCCTTTAAGCGGGTCATCATGGTGCGGTCCACAGGGGTGGTGATGATGGCCATGCAGTCATAGCCAGCCAGCTGTTCGATGTTTTCCATGGAAGGAGCGTCGGGAGTGGTAGTCACTTCCACGCCGAATTCTTCCGCATATCGGTCCACGTACGTCTTTTCTTCGTAATCGCGGTAATTGTACACAAATAACTTCATTTTTGTACCCTCCTGCAATGTGGCGGCAGTCCGCGGAGACCCGGAGGGCCGGAGCGGTTGCCGGTTTGTTATTTTTAATATATACCTTTCAAAACTTTAATACAAGATGGAGCTTGATTCTCTTGAAACTTGCCTTTCAAAAAGGTATCCTGTATATAAGGAAATTATGCGCCTGTGCATCGGATCGCCTTCGGGCGGCGCAGTGTGTATTATCAAAAAATATTTGGGGTAATTCCCCGGCGAGGTGTAGTATGAAAATTTATTACAACGGTAACATCGTTACCATGGAAAACCTGGAAGACGGAAGCTTACAGAGAGTAGAAGCATTTCTGGTTAAGGATGGCGAATACGCTGCTGTAGGTACTCTGGAAGAAGTAAGAGCTGCTGCTGGCGAAGGCGTAGAAGAAGTTGACCTGCAGGGCGCTACCGTAACTCCCGCTTTCGTAGATACTCACATGCACGTACTGGCTTGCGGTATGAACTTAAATGACGTGGATCTGTTCAACGCAACTTCCATCCAGGAATGTATCGAAATCAGTAAGAAGTACATTGCAGATCGTCAGATCCCTGCAGGACAGTGGGTAAGAAGCCGTGGCTGGAACCATGACAAGTTCACTGACGAAAGCCGTTTCTTAAACAGATACGACCTGGACAAGATCTCCACCGAACATCCGCTGGCTTACACCAGAACCTGCGGTCACGTTATCGTTGTTAACTCCAAGGCTCTGGAAATCATGGGCTGCAGCGAACACTGCGACCAGGTTCCCGGCGGTGTTGTAGAAGTGGACGAAAACGGAAGACCTCTGGGTATTTTCGCCGAAGCTGCTCGTCCGTTAGTTTTAAATGCAATTCCTGAATTTACAGAAGAACAGATCGAACATCTGATCCAGCTGACCACCAAGTTTGCACACAAGCACGGTGTGACCGAAATTCAGTCCGACTGCTTCAAGGATGTAAACTACAACTTTGAAAAGGTTCTGAAGGTATATAACGATATGCAGGAAAGAAACGTTCTGAAGCTGCGTGTATACGAACAGTGCCACCTGCCGAAGATCGAACTGTTACAGGCATTCTTAGATGCTGGTTACAGAACCGGCCAGGGTAATGACCTGTTCAAGATCGGACCTTACAAGTTACAGGAAGACGGTGCGCTGGGTGCACGTACTGCGCTGATGAGAAAGCCCTACGCTGACGATCCTTCCACCTGTGGTGTAGCAGTCCTGCCGCAGGAAACCTTAGATACTCTGGTAGAAATGGCTCAGAAGGCTGACATGCAGATCGCTGTTCATGCTATTGGTGACGGCGCTATCGAAAACGTACTGAACGCTGTAAAGC
>JAFOGM010000295.1 GCA_017386805.1 Bacillota bacterium | reverse complement strand
GCTTTCCGTGCTGACTTCTCTCTGGGCCTGAAGCATCTGATTCTGTCGCTTCAGTTCTTCATAAGCATCGGACAGTCTGGAATATTCCACGGTCTTTTCGTTGAACAGTTTCTGCAGCTGATCGCGGTGTTCCAGGCTGGACTGTGCATTTTCCTTATACTGAAGGAAATTCTTTTTCGCTTCGTCCCACAGCTGAACGTAGTGGGAGCTGTCCTTTTCCAATTGAGCACAGCGGTTTTTCAACCCCTTGTTCTCTTCCAGGACCGTAAAATAATCGTCGGCAGCATTGACTGCAGTCAGAACTGCCTGCGATACGGAAGAAGCATTGGGCAGCAGCTTGGCGATTTCGCCCATCTTACTGTCCACGTAATCCGCAACGCGCATGATATGTTCCCGGGACATTTCCCCGGAGATGGTATATTCCTGTCCAGCGATTTTCACTGTGACGCGATTGCATTCTCCCATGCTGTTTCCTTTCTATTTCTGATCCATATGTCTCTGTCGCAGCGATTCATACATCAGGATCCCCGCAGCGATCCCCGCATTCAGAGACTCTGTCTTCCCTTCCATAGGAATGGTGATATTCTGATCGGCTCCCGCCAGGATCTCCTGACAGATACCGTTTCCTTCGTTTCCGATCACGATGGCTGCATCGTGTCTCAAATCGCAATGGAAATACGTTTCACTGTTTTCCAGCGCCGTCGCAACCACCCGCTGTCCGTGTGTTCTCAGTGTTTCCATCGCTTCCTCCGGTCCATCGGAAAACAGAACCGGAAGGCGGAACAAGGTTCCTGTGGCAGCTCTCACCGTCTTGGGCCCGTAGATATCGCCCGATCCCTTCAGGATCATGGCCCCGGAAAAGCCTGCGCTGTCCGCCGTTCTCAGGATGGTCCCCAGATTTCCCGGGTCCTGAAGGCGGTCCAAAACGATGATGTTTCCTCCCCTGGGAGCGAAGAATTCCTCCTCCGTCCAGCGAGGTTTTTCCACCCAGGCAATCACGCCCTGAGGCGTGTCAGTGTTGGCAGCTTTTAAAAACAGCGACGGTGCAGTCACTGCGGAAGGAATCCGCTGTTCTTCCGCCCGGGCCGCCAAACCGGCCAGCTCTTCGCTTCTGGAAAGGGCTTCCTCGTCAAATAAGATCTGTCCGATCTTCGCCTGACAGTTCAGCGCTTCCTCCAGAAGATTGGGACCTTCAATGATATAAAGTCCCAGCTTGTCGCGCTGTTTCTTCAGGGAAAGAGCGCGGAATTTTTTGATGACAGGATTGTCATTTGCGCTGATTTCCTTCAATTTTTACATCCCCCTAAACAAGGAAAAAGAAGCCGGCGGTAAAAACACCGGCTTCGTCAGTAACATTTCTTAAATTAGAATTTGAAGCTTCCGGTTCCCTTCAGGAAATCAGGAATCTTGAATTCAGAAGTCAGCTTGTCCTGGAACTTCTTTTCTTCTTCTTCCTCCGGAGTCAGCTCCTTGGCCGGTTCTTCCGCCGGAGCAGGTTCTTCCTGTACAGGAGCGGGCTGAGCTTCCACCTTCGCCGCTCTGGTGGGATTCACACCACGACCCGGAGACAGCGGAGTGATTTCGATGTTCTTATCTTCGAAACCAGTAGCGATGATGGTGATGACGATTTCGTCCTGCAGTTCTTCCTTTACGGAGGAACCGAAGATTAAGATGCAATCTTCATCGGCAGCTTCTTCGATCTGGCTGGTAGCATCGGATACTTCCAGCATACCCATATCGTAACCGCCCATGATGTTTACCAGAACCGCCTTGGCACCGTTGATGGAAGTTTCCAGCAGCGGGCTTTCGATGGCCTGTTTTACAGCATCTGCAACACGGTCGTCACCCTTACCGCGGCCAACGCCCATGTGAGCGATACCTCTGTCGCTCATAACGGTCTTCACGTCTGCGAAGTCCAGGTTGATCATACCGGAATCTGCGATCAGATCGGAGATCCCCTGTACACCCTGCTTCAGAACTTCGTCCGCCATGGAGAAGGCCTGGATCATGGTCGTATTCTTATCAGCAACCTGCAGCAGCTTGTCATTGGGAACAACCACCAGAGAGTCCACATAGGACTTCAGGAACTTGATCCCCAGCTCTGCATGCTGTCTTCTCTTCTTACCTTCGAAGGTGAAGGGCTTGGTCACAACGCCGACAGTCAGGATACCCATATCCTTCGCTGCCTTTGCAATGACAGGAGCTGCACCGGTACCGGTACCGCCGCCCATACCTGCGGTGATGAACACCATATCTGCACCGGTGATGAACTTCTGAAGGTCATCGATATTTTCTTCTGCAGCCTTCTGACCCACTTCCGGATTCGCACCAGCGCCTAAACCTCTGGTCAGCTTTTCACCAATCTGGATCTTTGTTTCTGCCTTGGAACCGGCTAATGCCTGTTTGTCTGTATTAATGGCCATGAACTGGATACCCTTCATGCCCGAATCTATCATGCGATTAACAGCGTTACATCCGCCGCCACCTACACCAATAACTTTGATCTGCGCAGTATTTTCATCGTTCAATTCGAACTGTAACATGATCGTTGTCCTCCCGTGTTTTTAATAAAAATATTATACCATATTCCCGTAGTGAAAGCACTCAATTTCTTACGTTTTTATCGCTTTTATTCACTTTTTTTCAACACGTATTTATCCAGCAGGATACGGCGGATCACAGCGATATTATTGAACAGTCTTCCGCCGAAGGTAATGATGGCTGCATAGTAGATCGGAACGCCCAAAAGGTCTCCCAAATAGGTCAGTCCTGCCGCCAGGAAGGTATTCATCAAAAGTCCCGTGGTAAAAATGATCCCGTTGAATTCCTTCTGCATCTGGGCCCGGGCCGCTCCCACAAGGGAGTCCAGCGCCGCCAAAAGTGCCACCGTAATGTAAAATGTGTATTCACTGGGATATGCCAATCCCGTGGAAAAACCAATGATCAACCCGACGATCAGGCCGCCGAAAATCACGATCAGTATCATAATGTTTCTCCTTCTCCCTCTGCCTCTTTTGACACAGTCATATAGCTATGACGAGTCAGGTCACCGTCACTGTAAGCCGGAATCACGATTTCATCCAGCGCAGTCACCTGGAATTTCACAGAGTCTTTGATAAAGGCTCCGTAACTGTTGGGCGCCAGCATCGCCGCAGATAATACAGCGGGATCGCCGATTGCCCGGATCCGGAAGGGCTTGGCCTCCGGAACGCCGTTGACGTGGACGATGTAGCCCCCGCAGGATACGGCGGATGTATGGACGATCCGGTGGCCGTTCAGAGAGATTGCCTCCGCCCCGGCCGCCAGTAAGTCATTCAAAACCAACAACACGTCACTGTCATGAACAATGACATCATTCACATCTTCCCAGATGCTGAGATCGCGGTTGGAGTCGTCGATGACCACTTCAACCCCCGGACCCACCAGCTCTGTCATTCCGCTGATGTGTCGATAATATTCTGCAATCATGGCATTGGACGCCAGAAGTTCTTCACTCTGGTCGTTCTCCATCATGATCGTCGTTTCCTGGATACGTTCCTCTGTTTCAGCAATTCTCTGACGCAGGTTTTCTCCGTTCCGCAGTTCCCCGGCAACCTTCGCTTTCGCATCGATCAGCGCCTTGGAACTCACGTAGAGCTTCATGCTTTTTCCCGGCGTCTGGATCTGAACAGCCAGAAAAAAGCCGGTGAGGATGGAGAGGATACACAGCATCAGCAGTGTGGTTTTCTTCATCTTCATGGCTTATTCTCCGTCTTCATAGATCACAGGTTTTGCATAACGGAAAGTGATCACGCCGCTGTAACGGGGGATCACGATTTCATCCTGCCGGATCATATCGGTACGGATCCCGTAGCTTCGCATCTGTTCCAGGATTCCGAAACGGATGGTGATTGCCGATTCCAGCGTGTCAGGCTTTCCGATGGCCTTTACCGCATAGGGCGGTGCCGTAGGCGTACCGTTGATGTTCACATTGTCCCCGGCCAAACTGATTTCCGTAGTGTTGACGATGCGGTGGCCGTTGATAGAAATGGCCTCTGCACCGGCTTCTCTCAAACGGTTCACTAATTCCAGGATCAGGTCGTAGCGATAGATCAGTTCACTGTAACCGTCGCCGATTTCTTCATCCACCGCCGGGTCTTCCAGAGTGATGATCACACCGGGACCTTTCACTTCCACCACGCCGGCAGCCAGCTTGTACTTTTCCTGGTCCGCCAGGATCGCCTGCAGCGAGTCGTCTTCCTTGGCTTTATCTTCCTGCAGCTTCATCAGGCGCTCTTCCAGAGCGATCAATTCCTGGGTCAGCTGGCTGTTTTCATTGCGCAGCTTGGAAAGTTCCGTTTCCTGGGCGCGAATCTGCGACACCGGAACCAGACCTCCCTGTTCTGCCTCCATCCCCTGTGTGGTATTGATCTGGATCGATATGATCAATCCAATGACGATGGCGAGGAACCCTAAAAAGATGGTACCTCCGTGCTTTTTCATCTCGTTTTCCCCCTAGTTCTGTGTCACATCCGGGCTGAAGGAGTAATAATTATCGCTCCCCACCTTGATGACACCGCGTTCGATTCCCCTGTTGTAAAGATCGAAGACTACCTGTTCCACGTTTTCGATGCCGTTGATCAGATTCTCCGGCGTTCCCTCGCAGTACAGATTGTCGTAAATATATGCTTTCAGCGTTACCGGCGAAATGCGGATCATCTTGAAGTACAGATCCGACGCCTTGGTCGCTTCGATCAGTTTCAGCGTATCGGTCAGCGAATAGTTCTGGGTCACCTCCAGCGGTTCTCCCGGAGTCATGTTCAGCGTATCCAGACCCGCCAACAGCGGCAGAGCCGGTCGCTCTTCCACAACTCTCAGCACCAGGCCATCACTGTCGATGATGATACTGTCCATTCCATGGGCAACCGCCGCATATTCTGTACGTTCCTCCAGAAGGATTTCCACCGTTCCCGGGATCCGTCTCTTCACATGCACATTCTTGATGTATGGTTCTGCTAAAAGTCGTTCTTTCGCCTCGTTCATGTCGGTCTCGAACAGATTGTCACCGATGCGGATCTCACTGATCCCGATGACCTGTTCCGATGTGAAGTAGGAGTTATCCGCCACCGTGATCGTCTGAATATCAAACAGATGCGATGTCAGCAGATAATACGTTCCCACCGCAAGCGCCACCAGAATGGTGAACTTCAGCAAATAACGCTTCTTCTTTCTTTTCTTTTTTCTCCGTTTGCTTCTCGGAAATTCCTGTTGTCTTTCGTCCATTTTTCTCTCTTTTCCCTATACAAGCTCCAAGCTTATTTAGAACT
>JAFOGM010000294.1 GCA_017386805.1 Bacillota bacterium | reverse complement strand
GATCCCTGATAAAGGACGGGATTATAAGGTACCGAAGATGCGGTCGCCAGCATCGCCCAGGCCGGGACAGATATAGGCTTTTTCGTTCAGTTCACGGTCCAGAGTACCTACGATGATCTTCACATCGGGATGAGCTTTCGCCAGGACTTCCAGACCCTGGGGAGCAGCGATGATGCAGATGAAGGTGATATCCTGACCGCCGCGCTGCTTGATGAAATCGATAGCAGCAGCACCGGAGCCGCCGGTTGCCAGCATGGGGTCAACCACGAAAATCTTTCGCTGGCTCAGGTCCTTGGGCATCTTGCAGTAGTATTCTTCCGGTTCGAAGGTTTCTTCGTTTCTTGCTAAACCAATGTGACCGACCTTAGCGGTGGGCAGCAGGCGCAGGAAACCGTCCACCATACCCAGACCTGCGCGCAGGATGGGAACCAGGGCGGGAGTTTCGCCGTCCAGAGTGGGGCACATAGCGGTTTCCAGAGGAGTTTCCACTTCCACGTCCTTCAGAGGAAGATCTCGGAGAGCTTCGTAGCCCAGCAGCATGGAAATTTCGCTTACCACGGTGCGGAATTCATTGGTACCGGTATTCTTGTCTCTTAAAATGGTGATCTTGTGCTTCACCAGAGGATGATCACAGATCTGAATATTTTCGTAGTTCTTATACATGATGAGGTCTCCTTTGTGCGGATACTGTTTTTCTTTATTGTACCCGTATGATGAGGGTTTTTCAAGGGGAAAGGGGAGGCGGGAAAAAGTATTTCTACGGTGTTCCTTTCGGACCAACTGTGGTAAAATGAAGAAAATGAATCGAAAGGAGCTTGCTGCCTCATGTCAAATTATCCTGTAACACCTCATATCAATATGTTAGATGAAATCGGCTTTGGAAAAACCGTTTTAATGCCGGGAGATCCGCTTCGGGCAAAGTTCATTGCGGAAACCTTTTTTGAAAACCCTGTGTTGGTGAACAATGTTCGCGGCGTTCAGGGATATACCGGTTATTACAAAGGCGTCAAAGTGTCGGTTATGGCCAGCGGGATCGGGATGCCCTCCATGGGGCTGTATTCCCACGAACTGTTCAAGATCTTCGACGTGGAAAACATCATCCGTGTAGGTTCTGCAGGCTCCATCCAGGAGCACATCAACATGTTCGATCTGGTCATCGGACAGGCGTCCTGTACCGACTCCAACTGGGCAAGACAGTTCCATGTCCCCGGAAGTTTCTCGCCCATCGGGTCCTGGGAACTGATTTCCGAAGCGGTGAAAGCGTCCGAAGCCAATGGAGCAACGTACCACGTAGGACTTCTGAACTCTTCCGATGTGTTCTACGGGGATGAGGAAGGTGTTCCGGAAGGACTGAGCGACCTGTATAATCTGAAAAAGATGGGCGTTATGGCCCTGGAAATGGAAAGTGCCGCTCTGTACATGAATGCGGCTCGTTACGGAAAGCGTGCGCTGGCCATCTGCACCATTTCCGACCACATTCTTCGTCATGAAGAGATCTCTGCAGAGGAACGCCAGACGGCCTTCACTCAGATGATGAAGGTGGCGTTGGATGTGGCTGTTGCCATGGATAAAAAATAGAAGCGAGTATTGGTGTGTATATGGAGGAAGCGTATGATAAAGAATTTTGAGGAACTGCGCCAGACAGCGCT
>JAFOGM010000293.1 GCA_017386805.1 Bacillota bacterium | reverse complement strand
CATGGGGGACAGATACAGCGTATCCACTGTAATGGTTTTATCCACGCCTCCCCGCTTGAATGTCACCGCCTGATCCAGCCGGAACGTTTGTGTATGTTCTTCTTTCCCCATGGGAATTTCAAAGTTCCACGTTCCCTCTCCCAAAACAATATATTCCCCTTCTTCATCCAGGTATCCGAAGTCTTCAAACTGAATCCGAAGCGTCTTGCCTGCCACTTTCTCTGCGGCATCGTAATGCAGTACCATCTCTACTGTGTCGCCGATTCCGTCATGGATCTCCGGTTGATCCAGAAACCATCCGGAACGGGTGACATCGGGAAGGCCCACCGTCGTTTTATCAAAGTAGTAATACCCCTCTTTCAGCACCGCATCATCATCCTGACTGACTTCAATCCAGATATAACAGCCATTCCGATCGTGGATCATCTGCTTCAACGATACTGTATATCCAGCCAAACTCTGACTTTGATCCTCAAAAATCGTTCCCATCTCACTGATGATCTCGCGGCTCTGTTCACTGCCTCCGTCAAGGAGATCTGCCAGTCCGCCATCCATCACAGTCGCACCAAAGCCCACAGCCGACAGCGCCAATACCGCCACGCAGGCAACCGCTGCGCTCCCCTTCCGGCGCCGCAGTTTTCGTTTCGATGCAGCAAATACATCTGTTGTCGTTTCATACTCCCCTTTGACCTCTGCCATAACCTTCGCCAGAATTCGTTTCCGCTCCAGTTCGTTCAGCGGTTCCGGTTCTCCCATCAGCTCTTCCAACCACTTATCGTTCATTGGTGATCCCCCTTTCTTTCAAAGATTCTCTGATCCTTTTCTTTCCCCTGTATAAGTGATTCTCCACCTGTTTTTCCGTCAGTCCCAAACGTTCTGCGATTCGTCTTACCGGGAGTTCCAACCAATACCGATAGAAAAAGATTTCTCTATCCGGTGGATCCAAATGGTCCACGATCTCGAAAACCACTTCCCATTCCTCGCGACTTGTCAGCTGTTGGACGAAGTCCTGATCCTCCGCTGTCTCTGCGAAAGCGGTTGCCGAATCCTCCAGCGAAGTTTGATTTTTCGGTCGACGTCGTACCATATCGATGGCCACATGGCGGGCAATCCCGCAGGTATAGCTGTAAAGCGTCGTTCCTGCGCCAGGTTCAAACCCACCCGCGGAGGAATCACTTCCTGCAATACTGCGCCACAGCCGCACAAAGGTCTCTGCAATGCATTCCTCAATATCCTGCTGGGCTTCCTTTCCCAGAACCGTTTGGGCGATCCATTTTACCGCCGGTCCAAAGTGGTCCATGGCCAGCGATAATCCTCGATCCGGATCTTTTTTCAAGAGTTCCCGTATTCTGTTTTCTTCTCGTTTTGTTACTTTCATATCTGTCTCACTTGAATCCAGGCCATCGAAGTTGACCCCTGTATCGATGCTTTCACAAATACATTCGCATCAGACTCGGAATTTCACTCACATTTACGAAAAATAAATGCAAAATCTGCGAAAAAAATCGCAGGCCAGCCCTTTGGGCGCACCTGCGATCCGTTCTTTTAAAATCTCACTCTGCAGTAATGAATGTTCTTACCCATAGAGGTGAATCGATCTTCGTATTCGGTGGTTACCTGTGCGGAAGCCGCTGCCCCTTCCCCAGGACCGGGCAGTTCCACTTCCTTTTCATCGGCATCCAGAACCACGGAACGTTCTGCCGCTCCCCCCATCACGTTGTGAAGGTCGTCGGTCATTTCCAGGATTTCCAGGCCGAAATCGTAGAATTCCTGTACGGAGAACTGGAACAAGCCATCGTTATCGGACTTGAATTCCAGAATACTTCCGGGAGCCAGGACCTTCTTGTATTCGGTCAGATAACGACTGTGGGTCAGACGTCGCTTGGCATGGGCCTTCTTGGGCCAGGGATCGCTGAAGTTCAGGAAAATCCCGCGAACTTCTCCCTGTTCAAAGAAATCGCCCATTTCGTT
>JAFOGM010000292.1 GCA_017386805.1 Bacillota bacterium | reverse complement strand
ATTGTGTTCTGGCAGCTTTGCGGACCTCTTCCGGACTGTCCACTTCGGTGTATAATTCGCCGAAGGTATCGTTTCCCGTCTCCGTCGGTGTCAGGATCTGACCGCTGGAAATCAGCCGCGGAAGCTCCAGTTCCCCGCGCTTTCTGGCTTCTTCCATGGCCACAGTCACATTGTACATACAGCCGCAATCTCTCACCGTGGTGTATCCGGCCTTCAGATATTCTCTGGCGTACTGATAGGCATTCAGAACGCTGTCAGCCGGACCATGGTCGCGGATCTTTGCCAGATCCAGAGATTTCAAATACACGTGGGCATGCATATCGATCAGCCCCGGAAGGACGGTCTTTCCCGCAGCGTCGATGATAACTGCGCCAGGGAGATCGGCGCCGGCTGCTGCTTCGCTCTCGGCCGGTGTCCAGCCCGGTCTTCGCAGTTCCATGATCCGTCCGCCATCGATCCAGATATCCGCAAATGTATCTTCGTATCCCTCAGTCAATGCACCCACAAGTCTCGCATTTTTTACGATCAGCATCTCTTTTCCTCCTTAAAAGAAAACCGCCAAAGTCGGTCACTTCAGCGGTCGTTTATTTCATCTTTTAGATTCCCAGCTCCGGGTTCAGGCTTCTCATGGCCAGAATGGTCTGGCTGATCAGATCATCCAGTTCCCAGCCCAGCATATCGGCACCCTGCTGGATCACTTCACGGGAACAACCCGCTGCGAAGTTCAGATTCTTATACTTTTTCTTCACGGACTTCAGTTCCAGATCGTCCACGCTCTTGGAAGGGCGCATCAGGGCAACCGCACCGATCAGGCCGGTCAGTTCATCACAGGCGAACAGGATCTTTTCCATGATGTGTTCCGGCTTGATGTCGATGGTCGGACCGTAACCGTGGCTGCAAGTACTGCGGATGATTCCTTCTTCCAGATCCAGTTCCTTCATCAGTTCCTGCTGTTTGATGCAGTGTTCTTCCGGATACTGTTCGAAATCCAGGTCGTGGAGCATTCCCACCACTCTCCAGTAATCCACATGGTCCGGATCGTGTTCTTTCGCAAAATATCCCATGACACCGGAAACGATTTCTCCGTGCTTCAGATGGAATTCTTCTTCATTGAATTTCTTTAACATTTCGCGGGCTTCATCCACGCTGGGTACAAAACTCATATCTCTCACCTTTATTTAAAATAATCGGGATACTGCTGACGCAGTTCCACTTCGTCGATTTTGTAACGGCTCAGATGCTTTTCCATCAGCTCACGGGCCCGGACTGCATCTTTCTTTTCAATGGCCAGGATCAGATCTTCGTGATCCTTGACGATCTTCTGGCTCTTCACTTCTCCCAGGGCCAAGTTTCTTACCCGGTCAAAGTGCATGGACAGACTCTGCATCAAAGTACGAAGCTGAGATTTTCTTGCGATATCGAAGAGAATGTCATGAAACTCATTGTCCAGAGCCATCAAATGTTCCGGATAAAAATTATCCATGTAGAAGTTCTGCAGCTGAACATTGACCTTCAGTCGTTCGATATCCTCCGGTCCGGCAACCTCGCAGACCTTTTCCACCACTGCGCATTCCAGGACGTTTCTCATAAACCGGGATTCTTCCACCAGATCATTGTCGATCAGCGCCACCACGCTTTTCCGTTGCGGATACGTCTCGATGATCCTCACTCTGGACAGCTCAATGAGCGCCTCACGTACAGGCGTACGGGACAGTCCCATTTCCACAGCCAGCTCATTCTCACTGACTTGACTTCCGGGAGCCAATTCCAGACGTATGATATTGTCTTTGATCGTGCGGAGCGCATAATCTCTTCCCGTTTCACGAGGGAGTCGTTCAGGTAAACGCATGGTTTTCCTCCTGTCTTTCTCTTCCGTTTCAGTTTACAGGATTTTCAACGGTTCGTCAAGAAAAGAGCCCTACGCTTTACCGCAGGTCTTGTCCAGCATATCCCAGCAGCCCCACAGATACATGATCCCCAGAGCTCTGTCATACAGACCGTAGCCGGGACGACATTCTTCGTCCCACAGATGACGTCCGTGGTCCGGACGGATGTATCCCTGGTAACCGCAGTCGTGATATGCCTTCATGATTTCCAGAATACCGGTATCCCCATCGCAGTCTCTGTGAGAGGCTTCGGTAAAGTCTCCGTTTTCAAAGTGCTTTACGTTTCTCACGTGAGCAAAGGCGATGCGGTCGTGATAGGTACGAATGATATCGGCCACGTTGTTCTTGGGATTTGCACCCAGAGAACCGGAGCAGAGACACAGACAGTTGTATTCGTCATCGACCATGGACAGGAATTTACCGATGGATTCTTTGTCTACCAGTAAGCGGGGCAGTCCAAAGATATCCCAGGGCGGATCGTCCTGGTGGATGGCCATTTTGATCCCGGTCTCATGACAGGTGGGCATGATGGCTTCCAGGAAGTACTTCAGATTTTCCCACAGCTTTTCCTTGGTCACGGGGCGATACGCTTCAAACAGTTCGTCCAACTTCGCCATACGTTCCGGTTCCCAGCCGGGGAAGGTCATTCCATGGAGATTCTTCAGGATATAATCAGCCATTTCCTTATAATCTCCCTGGATGCGGGATTTTTCATAAAACAGAGCGGTGGAACCATCTTCCATGGGATGGAACAGGTCGGTTCTGGTCCAGTCGAAGATGGGCATGAAGTTATAGGTCACGACTTTCACCCCAAACTTAGCCAGGTTCCGCAGAGTCTGTTTGTAATTTTCGATGTATTGATCTCTGGTGGGAAGACCGATCTTAATGTCATCGTGGACATTGACACTTTCCACGACATCCATGTTGAAGCCGGCACCTTCGATCTGCTTTCTGGCTTCTTCGATCTCTTCCACTTCCCAGACCTCGCCAGCCTGCTTGTGATGCAGAGCCCATACCAGACCGGTAACTCCGGGAATCTGCTTGATATGTTCCGGTGTGATGCTGTCGTTTCCAGCGCCATACCATCGAAATGTCATTTGCATAAGAGATTCCTCCTTCATTTTTCTTCAATTGGGCCAAACTGCCTCGCAGTACAAAATGATCCGCATTTTATCTTACCATGAATCCCTTGCTATCACAAGGCTTTCACCGATTCTCCACTTGAAATCATCTTTCGACACAGATATAATACCTAAGAGACTATGATTACACGGCTTCTTCGGAGGTCGTCAGAAGGAGCATTTAATGAAAAACAAAGCAAGAGAAAAATATAAATTTACCGTACAGACCAAGATCACTCCGGAGATCTACATCAACTT
>JAFOGM010000291.1 GCA_017386805.1 Bacillota bacterium | reverse complement strand
GTGGATGCGCTCCCAGTGGAGGGTTTCATCACGCTGAGGCGGTCCGCTCATGGCGCATTCTTTGATTTCCAAAGCATTTATTTTTGTCAGCATGGCGTTCTGAACCGCCAGAAGGCGGTCGGTGCGCAGCGCATCCGGTGCGGTTTTCTTGATATCAGTCATCGGAACCATCCTTTCTTTTGAGGTGGTGGAGCAGGGATCCATTTGGCTGCGGTATCGCAGAGATCCTGCAGTTCACTGAAGAATTTTCCTACATGATACCCATCGGCCACCATGTGAGGAACGAAAATGTTCACAGGAACGAGGAAACGAATTCCATAATCGGATACGGGACCGTCAGTATGGGTAAGGGACATAGAGCGTCCCAGACAGTCCGGCATCACTTTATTGGAGAAATAGCGGCCGAAGGTGATCACGGGGAACAACAACGGAGACGGCTGGAAGGTATCGCAGGCATATCCCGTGAAGGTGGTCCAAGGGGAGTTGGAGACCGGAAGGAAATGATCTGGCTTGTCCGGTTTGGCTTTGATCCCCTTGACATCTTTGAATGTCTCCATATCCTGGATCATACCGTCGTAGAACGTCTTAAAATCTTCTTCCCAGGGAGACCAAACGTCGGAGAAGGTTTCGTCATCTTTGTGGAAGATGGTGTAGGACGGATTCAGATAGTCATACCAACCCAAATTTCCATCCTTGTCCAGCGCCATGCGCAGTTCCTTGATTTCATTGACAGCTTTGGTAATGGCATAGACAAAGGTAGGATAAAATCGTTGTTTCGTCTCGTTACAACGGAACAACAACTTGGAGATATCCACGTAAGCTGTTAGATTATAACTGGTTTTGACCAGATTTTTATAGTATTCATAATGTTCCCGGCGGGGCCAGGTTTCCATATCGATTCGGTGAAATTCAGCAGGTTTCATGGCATATCCTCCTTTTCTTTTTATTATATAAAAAAATGAGGGCGCTGTATAGTGCCCTCAAAATCTACAACAGTTACTTCAGCAGATCAGCCATCTTCTTCAGACGTCTTAACGCTTCGTACAGGGTTTCGTCTTCTCTTGCGAAGTGGAGACGGATCAGGTGGTTGATGGGTTCACGGAAGAAGCTGGAACCGGGAACGGCAGCCACGCCGGTGTTCTTGATCATCCATTCACAGAAGTCCATGTCGCTCATGCCCTTGAACTGTTCCAGTTCCAGGAACTTGGAGATGTCGATCATCACGAAGTAGGTACCTTCCGGATTGGTGTGTTCGATTCCTAACTCGTCCAGACCCTTCAGGAAGATGTCTCTCTTGGCCTGATACTTCACCTTCAGATCAGCGTAATATTCCGGACCGAAGCTGTCCAGAGCGCGGAATGCAGCTTCCTGAATGGGAGCCGCAGCACCAACGGTCAGGAAGTCGTGAACCTTGCGGGCGGCTTCGATTGCCTCAGCGTTACCGATGACGTAGCCCAGTCTCCAACCGGTGATGGAGTAGGTCTTGGACAGGGAGTTACAGGT
>JAFOGM010000290.1 GCA_017386805.1 Bacillota bacterium | reverse complement strand
AGTGGATGACCGCTACGGGGAAGGAAAGATCACTTCCCGCGGTGGGATCCAGCGCGATGCGGTGGGTGTGAGGGACGAGACCGATATCCTGCAGGTCTTCATGGAAGAAAATAAAAAGAAGAAGATCGACTGTGTCCTGGTGGATGAAGCACAGTTCCTGAAGAAGCACCACATTTTAGAACTGGTGGAGATCGTGGACAGCCTGGATGTTCCCGTTCTGGCCTATGGTCTGAAAAACGACTTCAGAAATGAGCTGTTCGAAGGATCTTATTATCTTTTGGTTTATGCAGATAAGATCGAAGAAATCAAGACCATCTGCTGGTGTGGCCGTAAGGCCACCATGGTTGCCCGTGTTCAGGATGGAAAATTCGTTCGCACCGGGGAACAGATCGTAGTGGGCGGAAATGATATGTACGTATCTCTCTGCCGTCAGCATTATAACGACGGACGTCTGTCGGAAAGCGAAGAAATCTATAATCAGATGAAAATGTTCTAAGAAAGCGAAAAACCCTCTGAGGTTTCGGAGCAGATTGCTTTGAAATCACAGAGGGTTATTTTATTGAAGTTGTTATAATAATTTTCCCTGCCAGGTATCACGGCGTTTGAATTCCTTCTGGACACCGTTTAAGATATCTCTCTTTTTCACGCTCCAGAGAGGGGAAATGAGATCTTCGGCAGGTCCATCACCGGTGATGCGGTGGATGGTGATGTCCTGGGGCATCCGTTCCAGAATGTCCACGATGAATTCGATATATTCCTGCTGCGTGAAGGTGTGGATTCCTTCCGGATAAAGCTCAGCCAAACCGGTGTTCTTCAGAACGTGAAGAAGGTGGAGCTTTACACCGAAGGGATGGAGGTTGGCTACATGTTGTACAGATTCCATCATCATTTCTTTGGTTTCTTCCGGAAGACCTAAGATCAGATGGACCACGGTCAGAATGTTTCTGGCTTTCAGATCCGCCATGGCCTGATCAAACTGAGCGGTGGGATAGCAGCGATTCATCTTTTCAGCGATGTGATCGTGCTTTGTCTGTAAGCCCAGTTCTACCCAGAGGAAGGTCTTTTTATTGTATTCATCCAACAGGTCCAGGATCTCCGGTGGGAGACAGTCGGGACGGGTGGCAACCGCCAGCCCCACAACACCGGGCCATTCCAGGGCTTCGTCGAAGATGCGACGGAGAACTGCCGGTTCTGCGTAGGTGTTGGTATGACTCTGGAAATAGGCGATATATTTTCCTTCCGGCCACTTTCCGGAAAGCAGCTGGATCTGTTCGGGAATGGTGGAGGCGTAATGACCGGATCCATCTTCGGAGCAGAAGAGACAGCCGCCGGTGCCTTTGGATCCATCCCGGTTGGGACAGGTAAAACCGCCGTCCAGGGACAGCTTCATAATGCGGCATCCGAACCGTTCTTTCAGCCAGGTAGCGATCGTATTAAAGTGTGTACTTCCAAATTTATTTTCCATAAAAATTCATCACAAATCTGTGTGATTTTACAGTGAAACCGATGGTTTTCGTTTTCAAATCTTATGATTCATGATATAATATCATGATACACTGTGTCAACTTGAAGAAATAAGATCAGGAGTGAATACTATGACGATGGAAAAGCCGAAACTGTTACTGCACAGCTGCTGCGGACCCTGCAGTACGGCGGTGATCGAGCGGTTGATCCCCGATTACGATATCACCATATTCTTCTATAATCCTAACATCGATGACAGGGAAGAATATGAAAAGCGAAAAGAAACGCAGATTCAGTTTCTGAACGCGTACAATAAAAATATAGAATCCGATGCGGAAAAACTGCAAGTGAAATTCCTGGAAGGCGATTACCTTCCGGAAGATTTCTATCGCGTTTCCGTGGGCCTGGAAGGAGAACCGGAAAACGGTGCACGATGCACCTGCTGTTTCCAGCTTCGCCTGTCGGAGACGGCGAAGGTTGCTGGGGAACGTGGCTTTGAAGTGTTCGGAACCACGCTGACGGTGAGCCCGCATAAGAACTATCCGCTGATTTCTCTTTTGGGAAATCGCATCGGTGAGGAGATAGGACTGACGTTTCTGGATCTGGATTTCAAAAAGAAAGCCGGGTATCAGAGATCTGTGGCTCTGTCCAAAGAATATGAACTGTACCGCCAGCATTTCTGCGGCTGCAGTTTTGCAAGAAAGATCCAGGAGGGCGTATGAAGTACGTTGACGTGGTCATCGATAACAACAGTGACCATACCGATGAATTATATACGTACGGCTGTCCTTTTGACGAGGTAAAGATTGGAGATAAAGTCTATGTTCCTTTCGCAAGAGGGAACAAACAGCGGGAAGGTTACGTCTTTATGGTAAGAGACCAGCTGGAGGAACCGATCCGTGGCTTGAAGAATGTTTTATCCATCGATCCGGAAGTGTCCTTGACCGAAGAGGCTATGGAGACATGCCGGTGGATGAAACGGCGTTATCTCTGCAAATACATCGACGGCGTGAAGTGCTTTACTCCTGCGGGATCCAGTTCCAAGCGCGGGAAAAAGCGCGATCCTTTGGCGGAAAAAGAATACGTTCCCGATCAGCCCAAGGAATTGAATCCGGAACAGAAGGCGGCCATGGACCAGATCCGGAAGCGGCTTTCGGAGGGAGAACACCGGATCCTGATGATCCAGGGGGTCACCGGGAGCGGAAAGACAGAGATTTATTTGCAGGCCATCGAAGAAGTGGTTGCCTCTGGAAGGCAGGCCATCATGATGGTACCGGAAATTTCTCTGACACCCCAGACGATCCAGCGATTTCTCAGCCGTTTCGGAAAGGAACGTACAGCTGTTTTACACAGTAAACTGAGCTTGGGTCAAAGATACGATGAGTGGATGCGGATCCGAAAGGGTGAGGCTTCCATTGTCATCGGTGCCCGTTCGGCAGTCTTTGCACCTTTGACCGATCCGGGAATCATCATCCTGGACGAAGAACATGAAACTTCCTACAAGTCGGATAAGACGCCGAAATACGATGCGCTGGAAGTTGCCGCCCGCCGCATGGGCCACCACAAAGGTCTGGTGATCCTGGGCAGTGCAACCCCTTCGGTGGTCAACGCTTACCGAAGCCGCAGCGGTCTCTTCGACCTGATCCGTCTTGAGAAGCGATATAATGAAGTACCTCTTCCCACGGTATCCATCGTGGACATGAGGGAGGAACTGAAACAGGGAAATCACACCATGTTCAGCGTGGAATTGGTGAACGCCATGGAAGAAACCCTTTCCCGAGGCCGCCAGGTGATCCTGTTTTTAAACCGCAGAGGCTATTCCACCTTTGTCAGCTGCAGAAACTGTGGCTACACGGTGACCTGTCCTGACTGCGGAATCACTATGACCTATCACAAGAATGAAAATGCCTGTGTCTGCCATTTCTGTGGAAAGAAGCAGCCCCAGCTGCGGACCTGTCCGGAGTGCGGAAGTTCTTACATCCGTCACTTTGGTACCGGGACAGAACAAGTGGAAGAAACCGTACGGCAGTTCTTCGGGAACGCTACGGTTGCCCGACTCGATCTGGATACGGTGCGGACCAAGGGAAGCATCGATAAGATCCTGAAGGACTTCCAGAAAGGAAAGACGCAGATCTTAGTGGGAACGCAGCTGGTTGCCAAGGGATTGGACTTTGCCAACGTGGGTCTTGTGGGGATCATCTCTGCGGATGTGACCCTGAACATTCCGGATTTCCGTTCGGCGGAACGAACCTTCCAGCTGGTGACTCAGGCTTCAGGCCGCGCAGGCCGTGGGGATGAAACCGGTCAGGTCATCATTCAGACCTATTCCCCGGACAATTACGCGGTGATCGCAGCGTCCCATCAGGACTATGAAGAGTTCTACGAACAAGAACTGGTACTGAGACGACAGCTGTCTTATCCACCCTTCTGTGACCTCTATCAATTGGTGGTCACCGGAGAAAAGGAAGAGGAAGTCCATCGCATGGCTCAGGCGCTGAAAACCAGTCTGCGGACACAGCTGGGAGATCAGGCTTCGATCCTGGGACCTGGACCGGCGCCCATGTATCTGGTCAGCGGAACTTACCGCGTACAGATTTTAATGAAGGCACCGGCGGGAAAGCGCCAGGAATATTCCCAGGCTGTGGTCAGTGCAAGAAAACAGTTATTTATGGATAAAAAGCAGGAATGTCTGTTGCATACAGACATCAATCCATTCAGTTTTATATAGCAAAAGAGGACCGGAGAGGAAACTTCGGTGATTGAAAGGAGAACATGAAAATGGCATTAAGAAATATTGTAGAACGCGGAGATGAAATCTTAGCAAAGAAGTGCAGAGAAGTAAAAGAAGTCAATGATCACATCCGCATGATCCTGGACGATATGCTGGACACCATGCGTGAAGCTCAGGGTGTAGGCATTGCAGCTCCTCAGGTTGGAATCAACCGCCGCATGTTCATCGTGGAAGTGGACGGTGAAACCTATGAAATGATCAATCCTGTGATGCTGGAACAGTCCGGTTCTCAGTGCGAATACGAAGGTTGTCTGTCCGTTCCCGGTCTCTATGGCCGCGTGGAAAGACCTACTTACATCAAGATCGCTGGTCTGAATCGTTTCGGTGAACCGGTGGAATACGAAGCAGAAGGCTTCCTGGCTACCGCGTTCTGTCACGAAAACGACCATCTGGACGGTCAGCTGTTCATCGATAAGGCTGTGGACATCTGCACTCCGGAAGAGCTGATGGGCGAAGATGACATGGAGGAATAATCAAGTATGAGAATTATCTATATGGGTACACCGGACTTCGCTGTTCCGGCGCTGGAAGCTCTGGCAAAGAGTGAACACGACGTGGTTGCCGTGGTGACTCAGCCGGACAAGGCCCGCGACAGAGGAAAGAAGGTTCAGTTCACCCCGGTGAAGGAAAAGGCACTGGAATACGATATTCCTGTGTATCAGCCGGAAAAGGTGAAGACCAACGAAGAATTTTATCAGCAGCTGGTGGAACTGGCTCCCGACCTGATCGTGGTTGCGGCTTACGGTAAGATCTTACCGCTGTCCATTCTGGAACTGCCCAAGTATGGCTGCGTGAATATCCACGCCTCTTTACTGCCTAAGTATCGCGGTGCAGCGCCCATTCATCGTTCCATCATCAATGGGGACAAGACCACCGGCGTAACGCTGATGTACATGGCAGAAGGTATGGATACCGGCGATATGATTGCCAAGGCCGAAACAGAAATCGGTCTGAAGACCGTGGAAATGATGCATGAAGAACTGGCTGACATGGGTGCAAAGCTTCTGATAGAGACTCTGCCCCAGCTTCTGGATGGAACCGCTCCCAGAGAGCCTCAGAAGGAAGAGGAAGCCACTCACGCGCCCATGGTATTTAAGCAGGACGGTGTTCTGGATTACACCAAGTCCGCAGAAGCACTCTGCTGCCTGGTTCGCGGGATGAATTCCTGGCCGGTAGCTTCCACCACCTATCAGGGGAACGTGGTGAAAGTCTGGGAAGCAGAAGCACTGGAAAAGCACAGTGACAAGGAGCCGGGTACGGTTCTGTCCTGCGATAAGACAGGTCTGAAAGTGGCCTGCGCTGAAGGGGTCATCAACATCACAAAGCTGCAGTTCCCTGGTAAAAGAGCCATGGATGTTGCAGATTATATCAAGGGAAACACCATTGAAACTGGTGTGATTTTGGGAGGTAACTAATATGTATGGATATGGTGGATACGGTGGCTACGGCTACTACAGCTCCATGATTTTTCTGATTCCGGCGATCTTGTTTACGTTATACGCACAGAGTAAGGTGAACTCTGCCTATGCCAGATTTGCTCGCGTGGCAAACCGCCGCGGTATGACTGGTGCACAGGCTGCCCGCATGATTCTGGATGCCAACGGCATGAGCGATGTTCCCATTCAGGTGGTTGCAGGAAAGCTTTCCGACCACTACGATCCGAGACACCGTGTGATGCGCCTGTCTCAGCAGGTCTATCATGAACCGTCCATCGCATCTGTGGCAATCGCTGCCCACGAAGCGGGTCACGCGATCCAGCACAGCGTGGGTTATTCCCCGCTGAAGATCCGCAATACCATCGTTCCTGTGGTGAATCTTTGTTCCAATATGGCATGGCCGATCCTGATGGTGGGTCTTTTGATGGGACATTCCGTCATGGGGGACATGGTCTTCAATCTGGGTGTTCTGTTATTCTCTTCTGCACTGGTATTCCAGCTGATCACCTTACCGGTGGAATTCAATGCATCCAACCGTGCACTGGAACAGATGGAAGCTATGGGTATCGTAACCAATGATCAGGAAACCCGTGGAGCAAAGAAGGTCCTCAGTGCAGCTGCGCTGACTTACGTTGCGGCTCTGGCTATGGCGGTCGCCAACCTGATCCGTATTTTATCCATGAGAGGGAGACGTGACTAAGATTGGATATCAATCGTAAAACTGCCTATTTGATTTTAGATGATATAGAAAAAGACGGAGCCTTTTCCAACCTGGCCATCAACCATCGGGAGAAGGAACTGAAACCAACCTCTCCGGCCTTTGTCCGGGAACTGGTTTACGGGGTCCTGCGATACAAATATCAGCTGGATCACATTTGGTCTCAGCTGATGGATCGAAAGGGTCGTGTAAAGCGAAGCGATAAGATCGTTTTGCGGATGGGTCTGTACCAGCTGATGTATATGGATTCCGTTCCGGACTACGCTGCAGTCAGCGAAACCGTTCTTCTTGCCAAGGCTTACTGTAAGGGACGCGAGAAGTT
>JAFOGM010000289.1 GCA_017386805.1 Bacillota bacterium | reverse complement strand
TCCATGGAAACCACGTTTTCCGGAAGGTATTCCACCAGCGGGAAGAAGTAGATCCCATAATCCTCCTTTAATCGCGGCGAAGCCAGGACGGTCTCGTAGCTGTTGGAGGGATCTTCCTTTTCTCTGGACAGAACCATGTAGCCGCCATCCACGGTCAGCGCCGTGTGGATTCCCAGTTCCTGGCCGTACAGATAGCCCAGTTCTTCATTCTCTATGGAATCCGAGTACCTGCAGTCGATTTCCTGTACCGTCCCGTAACTATCCTTCCGAATGGTCACATTCAGCATGGCCGCTTCCGGAATTTCCACCGCAAAGAACTTCGTCAAAAGATCGTTGGCCTTTTTCGTTTCATTGAAATAGATGTATTCATTCATATGACTGGAATCGAAATACAGATCCACACGCATGGGATAATACTCGTAATAATCCGCAACGCGAACATCTTCGGTGTGAGTTTCTCCCGCCGGTACCCGTCGGGCCACATCCACCATGGGCGCCCACAGTTTTCCTAAGCTGTCCATTGCCCCGTGCCAAATCTCCGCAACCTCTTCCTCGTCTTCCAGTTCCTCCATGGTAAAGGCACCGCTGATCCCATAGTTGGATTCCGCGAAGCTCACCGTCAGCTGAGTGTTGTCATAGTCGTATCGCTCTGCCCTGCGTTCCGGATAATACGTGAACTCCGTTTCGGCAAGCGTATCGCTTCCCGGACGGAACGTAGTCTCCCAGAAGAGACGCTGATCCATATGGGTCGCTGCTTTCACCGCCAGGCCGGAGGCCGCCGAAGAGTCTCCCCAAAGAGCGGTTTCATAGATGGTCACATCATCTTTTTTCGCGTCCATGGCTCCATGAACCGCAGGAAGGAAGCCCAGGGCCAACGCCAGCAGCAATATTGTAATTACAAATCTCGTACGCATACCCATCCCTCATTTCCTTACTCTTCATCGGTCATCTTCGACAGTGCTTTGATGACGCGATCCGTTTCGTAATTGTAAGTCTGTTTTACGTAATCCATCAGACTCTTTCCCGATTCTTCCAATTCTTCCGTTGTCACATCCCCTGCCAGTGACCCTTTTCGCAGAAGAATGGCTCTTCCGATGAAGCTTTCCACTTCTTCTAGAAGGTGCGTGGAAAGAATAATGGTTTCGTTAGGTTCCAGGATCCCCAATAACACCTTATAGAAGTCTTCTCTGTTGAACACATCGTTTCCTGCGAAGGGCTCGTCCATCAGGATATAATCGGCACCCTGAGACAGCGCCAGGATCACTTCAAACTGATTTTTCTGACCCACAGAAAACTGCTTCAGCGCCCGATGTTTGGGAAGTTCGAAGAATTCCATCAGTCCATCGAACCGCTTTTCATTGAACTTCGGGAAGTTCATCTGATAAAACACCTTATGATCCGCCGGGCTCATATTGGGAAAGAACGAATGCTCACAGGTGGCGAAAGCCAACCGGTGAATGTTCTTCGTATTGATGGGTTCCCCATCCAGCGTGATTTCCCCTTGATATTTGAAATACCCCAAAATGCATTTTAACAACGTGGTCTTTCCTGCCCCGTTCTCACCGAACAAACCTACGATTTCTCCAGGTCCTACGGTCAGATTCACACCGGTCACACCCCTGCGACCGCCGTACATTTTCTGTACCTTTTTCAATTCCAACATGGTCTCTTTCCCCCTTTACCAGATCCACTGCCCCGGGATCAACGCTTCCTCCGGTGTGATCATCATATAAATCGCAAAACAGAACACCCGCATCACCACGGCAGCCGCTTCACTGGCCAGCGCCAGAACCACCGGCAAGGTGAAACATCTTCGCCAGAGGTCCCATCGATTCGGAAGTCTCTTCATCAGATAGATGCTCTTGCTCCCTTGATAGTGATAGGAGTAGTGGATCGCTGCCAGACCGATCATGGCCAGGCTTAACACATGAAAGCTCATTAGGCGGTTTCCCAACAGTTCCACAAAGGGAACCATGGTAGCTCCTTCTCTTAAAACCCATTCATTTCGAATATAGACATCACGC
>JAFOGM010000288.1 GCA_017386805.1 Bacillota bacterium | reverse complement strand
TGATCACATCGGCCTCAGAAGGACGATCCGCCGGTTCGTGACCAGCTCTCATTAAGATCCCGGTCGCTCCTTCGGAGTCTACCGTATTTTTTTCACAACCTAATGTATTGATATAAAACTTCAAAGTCGTTCTCCTTTAATCTAAATTTCTTCCGGTACGCTGTCATCCATGGCCTGAGCCTGCATTTCGGCCAGATCCATCATATCGATCAGTACCTTTCTGGGACGGCTTCCATCGGCAGGTCCGATGATTCCGCGGGCTTCCATCATGTCCACCAGACGAGCTGCACGGTTGTAACCGATACGGAAACGTCTCTGGAGCATGGATACCGAAGCTTGTTCTGCCTGGACTACCAGTTCGATAGCATCAGACAGCAGTTCATCCACTTCCTCTTCCTGTTCATTGGTTCCAGAGTTAGCCCGTTCGATGGAATGAATCACATCCTGGGAGTACTCCGTCTTTCCTTCCGCCTGGTTTTTCAGGAAATCGATGATTCCATGAACTTCTGCATCGGAAATGAAGCAACCCTGAACACGAGTGGGTTTTTGACCCATGGGTGCGAAGAGCATATCGCCCTTTCCCACCAGCTTTTCTGCACCAGCCATGTCCAGAATGGTTCTGGAGTCGAACTGGGAGGATACAGCAAAGGCGATTCTGGAACCGATATTGGCCTTGATGACCCCGGTAATAACATCAACCGACGGTCTCTGTGTAGCAACAACCAGGTGCATACCAGCCGCTCTCGCTAAGGCCGCCAGACGGTTGATGGATTCTTCCACCTGAGACGGTGCTGCGATCATCAGGTCTGCCAATTCGTCGATGATGATGACGATCTGGGGCATGAATTTATCGTTTTCACCAGCTGCCTTGACCTTTTCATTGTAAGATGCCAGGTCACGGACACCAGATTCCGCAAATTTCTTGTAACGTTCATTCATTTCCGCTACTGCCCAGTTCAGAGCTGCCGCAGCCTTCTTCGGCTCGGTAACCACAGGAATCAGCAGATGAGGAATTCCGTTATAATTGGACAGTTCCACCACCTTGGGGTCAATGAGGATGAACTTCACTTCTTCCGGAGTTGCATGGTACAGGATACTGCAGATCAAACTGTTGATGCAGACACTCTTACCGGAACCGGTAGAACCTGCGATCAGCAGATGGGGCATGGACTTCAGGTCAGTCACAATAGACTTACCGCCGATATCCTTCCCTACTGCAAAGGAAATCTTGGACTTATTGTCCTTGAATTCTCTGGAATCGATAATTTCACGGATAGTAACCATGTTGATTTTATCGTTTTCCACTTCGATACCCACAGCCGCCTTTCCGGGGATGGGCGCTTCGATACGGATGGATTTCGCAGCCAGATTCAGCGCGATATCATCGGCCAGACGAACGATGCTGCTGACCTTAACGCCTACCGCAGGCTGGATTTCATATCGTGTCACAGTGGGGCCTTTGGTAACCTGGACCACGTTGGCGTTGACATTGAAATTATGTAAGGTTTCTTCCAGCTTCTGTGCGCTGGCTTCCAGACTGGCCTTTTCATTGGCATGACCGCTTCTGGAAGGTTTATTCAATAAATCCAAGGGCGGATACTGGTACTGCGGGATCGGAACCGTTTCTGTAGAAATGTTCAGCGGTTCCACCGGGCCCTCATCCTTCTTGGGTCGCAGCGGTTCTGTCATATCGGAGGCAACTCCACCGCTCTGCGCTGCCATCAAAGCAGCTGCTTCCCGTTCGTTGACCTGGGCAATCGCTTCGCTCCCGGTCACAGCCGCTCTTTCCTGCATTTCCGGTACTTCCACAGGGTTCAGACCCTTACCCGGTTCCACAGGAGTCGCTGCTTCCAGTCCGAATCCTTCGCTGACACCTCGGGATTCAAATAAAGTATCATCGTTCATCAGCTCCAGGATCTGTTTCTGACCTTCCGAAATTTCTCCGGGAATATGTACGATCACCGGCTCTTTGGTCACAGGTGCTTCCACAACCTGCTTCAGATCCATAGGTTTTACTTCCAGGGGAGTCAGTTCCATAGGTTTCAGATCCATGGTTTCCTGGATTCCCAGGCTGACAGGCGGAAGTGTCTGGGTTCTGCGCTTTGCATCGGCTGCCTTCTGAGCCAGCTCTGCTTCTCTCTTGGCGCGTTCCGCTTCCTTAGCCGCTTTCTCCGCTTCTTCTGCACGGAATACCGCAGCTTCTTCCCTTTCCTTTTTCACTGCAAGGCGATGGGCTTTCCAGTTATCAAAGAATGCACTGATGGGTGTGTTGACCAAAAGGAGAACACAAACCACGATCACTGCCGCACAGAAAATCCAGAGACCTGTTTTTCCAACGATTGTGATCAGAGCAAGACCGATCATCATACCGATGACGCCGGCACTTTCCTTTGTCTGGCCTAATCGATAACTGTCTGTGATAAACTTTGCTCCAAATTCTTCGGTTCCATCCAGGTGGAAGGAAGAATTCACCACAACGATCATCAGGAAAATCAGGATCAGACAAATCGCCGATCTCGCACCGATGTGAGACGCCTGCTTCGCAAACAGTAATAATCCATATAAAATCAGATAGTACGGTAAAATGTGGGCGATCAAACCGAAGCTTCCCATAAGAACCGACTTCAGAGCCGCACCAAAGATCCCGGTGGCGGTAGTCTGAATGGAGACTGCCAGGAACACGCCCAGGGCAATCATGACTACAGCCCAGATCTCATCGTGGATCCGGCTCTTTCGTAAAATTTCTTCTTTATGTTTTTCGCGTTCAGCTTTATTCTTCGCACGGGTTTCTGCAGCTTTGGACTTCGGTTTCGCAGTATTGGCTGTAGATTTCGCAGAAGAAGTTGTATTTTTGGAACTGGTAGATTTCCCAGTCGTCTTTTTCTTGGTTTCTGCCATAACATCCTCCATCGGGGTACGACAAAAGTTCGTACTTTTTCAAATATATATTATAGCACAATTCCCCTTCGATTCATAACATATTTTAAGTGAAGATTCTATGTAGAAAGAAGGGATATCTATGTCACTGTTTCAGGGTGCGGCCACCGCACTGGTCACCCCTTTCAAAGATGGAAAACCGGATTTGGAAGCACTTAGCCGTCTGATCGAGTTTCAGCTTTCCAATGGGATCGATGCCCTGGTCAGCTGCGGAACTACCGGCGAAGCATCCACACTGTCACTGGAGGAACAAATTCAGATCGTTCAATTCACTATCGATAAAGTCCATCACCGGGTACCGGTGATTGCCGGAGCTGGCTCCAACGATACCCAAGTCGCTTTGACCAAGGCCAAAGCCATGGAGTATGCCGGCGCCGATGGCATTTTAATGGTCACACCTTACTACAATAAATGTTCTCAGAAGGGTCTGATCCAACACTATACCTACATCGCAGATCGACTGAAAAGTCCTGTGATCCTCTATTCTGTAGCTTCCCGTACGGGAGTCAATATTGCTCCGGAAACCGTTGGTGTTCTGGCTCGTCATCCCAACATCTGCGGAATCAAAGAAGCCTCCGGAAACATCTCTCAGATCGTTGAGATTTCCAAATACGTGAATCCCGGATTTGCATTGTATTCCGGAAACGATGATCAGGTCATTCCCATCATGGCTATGGGCGGTTCTGGTGTGATTTCCACTTGCGGTAATGTCATTCCAAAGGAAATGCATCAAATGACCCAGGCATGGTTTGACGGAGATTTTAAAACTGCAGCCGGCCTGCAGCGGGAATACAAAACCTTGATCGATGCTTTATTCTGCGAAGTCAATCCCATTCCTGTGAAAGCCGCACTTTGGCTCATGGATATGATCCGATTGGAATATCGCCTTCCCCTTTGTACACCTTCAGATATTACATTGGATCGGCTCAAAAATGTTCTGATGGGATACGGTTTGATTTCTTCCGATAAACATGATTTTTGAAAGTAAAAAACCCTGTTGTATAAAACAACAGGGTTTTAGTTGCAATTATCGTATCTTGTTACCTTTGCATTAATTATGCTTCAGCTACGACAGCTTTTCCATCATAGTAATTGCAGTTCGGGCATACTCTATGGGGAAGCTTAGGTTCGTGGCACTGAGGGCAAACGGATAATGCAGGTGCAGACATCTTCATATTTGCGCTTCTTCTGGAATTTCTCTTCGCCTTGGAAGTTTTTCTCTTTGGTACTGCCATTGTGGACACCTCCTTTGCTTTTTAAATCAACTTATCTATGCAGTTTAAGGTCCTCAAATGGCACCCTTCAACGCTAACTATTAAATTATATAGTCTGCATCGCTGCTTGTCAATACTTATTTTTAGAAATTATTATGCGTTAGCCAGAGCAACGGTGTCTCTAGCGATCATCAGCTCTTCGTTGGTGGGGATCAGCAGAACCTTAACCTTGGAATCGTCAGCAGAGATCACAGTTTCCTTACCTCTTACATCGTTCTTTTCCAGATCAATCTTTACGCCCAGAGCTTCCATGTTGCTGCAGATAGTAGCTCTCATAGCCTTGTCGTTTTCACCAACACCAGCGGTGAATACGATAGCGTCACAGCCATTCAGTTCAGCGAAGTAGGAACCGATGTAGCCGCGAACCTTGTGAGCGAATACCTTTTCAGCCAGCTGTGCTCTGTAGTTACCTTCTTCAGCAGCAGCTTCAACGTCACGGAAGTCAGAGGAGATACCGGAGATACCCAGGATACCGGACTTCTTGTTCAGAACGTTGTTCATGTCAGCATTGGACAGGTTTTCCTTCTGAGCGATGAAGGTTACGATAGCGGGGTCCATGTCACCGGAACGAGTACCCATTACCAGACCTTCCAGCGGAGTGAAGCCCATGGAAGTGTCAACGCACTTACCGCCGTTAACAGCAGCAACGGAAGCACCGTTACCCAGGTGGCAGGTGATGATCTTGGTTTCTTCCAGCGGCTTACCCAGCATAGCAGCTGCTCTTTCGGAAACGTACTTGTGAGAAGTACCGTGGAAACCGTATCTTCTTACCTTGTACTGTTCATAGTATTCATAAGGAATAGCATAGATGTAGGATTCAGCCGGCATAGTCTGATGGAATGCGGTGTCGAATACAGCTACCATCGGAGTTTCAGGCATCAGTTCCTGACATGCGCGGATACCCAGGATGTTGGGCGGGTTGTGCAGAGGAGCCAGTTCAGTACATTCTTCCAGAGCTGCCATAACTGCTTCTGTAACCTTAACGGAGGAAGCATACTTTTCGCCAGCGTGAACAACACGGTGACCTACTGCTTCGATTTCAGCCATGGAAGCTGCGATACCGTGTTCAGCATCAACGATTGCATCCAGAACGTGACCGATCGCATCCTTGTGGTCCTTCATGGGAACTTCCAGAACGAACTTGTCCTGACCGATCTTTTCGTGCTTCAGAACGGAACCTTCGATACCGATTCTTTCAACTAAACCCTTGCACAGCAGAGTTTCGTCTTCCATCTGAAGTACCTGATACTTCAGGGAAGAGCTTCCGCAATTGATAACTAATACCTTCATTGCTATTCTCCTTTAATTCATAAGTAAATTGAGCTATTTTTCAATCCCCGAATCATGCGAAAGTCTCCCGTCAGCGACGTGAGCACATAATTCGAACATTTTATTAAAGATTACCAGAAACATTATATCCCGAAGCCTGTCAACAAATCAAGCACTATTTGTGGTTTTTTTCGGTTTTATGCGCTATATATGGACGTTTTACGAAATCCGAGTTGTCATACAGCCGTTCTCCCCTTCCCAGGGCGGCAATCTCCGCTGCGCGGAGATCCAGCTTCAAACAGTGGATCCCAGCCTCGAATTCCAGGCGTTCCTTATTCAGATTTGTGATCACAACAGGAGCTTGTTCGGATTTTTTGATCTGTTTCAGCAGCTTGGCCCCTGTTTCGTTGCATCCCAGAACGCGAACGAATAATGTTCCTTCGTTTGCGCACTTTTTCAGTTCCTCAAAGAGTTCTCCGGTCAATCCCACCAGACAGTGCATCAATAATCTACGGATCCTTGCCGTGGGATATCGTCCGGAGGCAGTCAATTCCAAAAGTTCCTCCAGGGAACTTGCCTTGGGAAGCGCATTCCAGATGCGATATTCCAACCCCTCGGAACAACCGTAAATCTTTCCTATTCCTTCCGGCCCCAACATCAATAAACGGGAAAGGATCATACTGTCCATTCGAACGGGATCGATTCCCTTTCCACCCTGACATTCATGAATCACGTTCAGAGTTTCTACCGGAACGGCACGTTCCACATCCTCCCAACGCTCTTCTCGAATCGCCTTTCGGACTGCGGTTGCACTGGAAAAAGTCTTCTGCACCGCATCATCATGGTAACTGCCAAGGCGGGTGATCCCATGAGGAACCATATCCGATCCCTGCAGCACCAGCTGACGAACGTATTCCACCGCTAAAATATCATTAGGCAGGTCTAAAGACCCTTGCTGATCCGCATCACCGGCTTCCTCGCCCAGAAACCGCATCATGGCCTTCCCACGGGCCTGGGGATAGCTCAGCCCCTCTTCCAAACCGTTTCGAATGAACTCCTGGAACTCCGCTTCGCATTCCGCAGAGCGTCTTGCCATGGAAATCACGGCTTCAGGGTCGCTTTCGCAGCCAAACACCAGATCCGTAACACAGCCCAGAGAATCCAGAATGGAAACCCCGCCTCTGGCAAATTCCTCCGCACTGTTGACTGCAAAGGCATAGGGCAGCTCCAGAACCAGATCCACCCCGTTATCTACAGCCATACGGGCACGGCTCCATTTGTCCCAAAGCGCAGGTTCACCCCGCTGCATGACCGGACCGCTGATGACGGCAACCACCGCATCGGCGCCAGTGATCTTTTTGACCTGATCCAAATGATATTTATGTCCGTTATGGAACGGATTGTATTCCGCAATGATCCCTGCAATTTTCATCGGTCGTTTTTTCTTCTTTCTATAATATATGTATGTAATTTCTCATAACTGCCGTGGATGAGATGATCCATTCCAACGAGGAATCCCATCAAACATACCACAACGATCATGGATTTTCCTGTATAGATCTGTTGGTGAAGTCTTCCAAGCTGTTGGATCCACAACAGATCCGTTCCATAAACCACAGCCGCCGTCAAATCAAAGAGGCCAAATTGCTCCAAGGAAAAACCTAACAAATACGTCAGAATTCCAGCCAAAATACCGTGGGAAAGTTTGATCTGCATATAGTCTCTTGCCCCGATTCCACTTCCTGCCAGCATGGAAAGACTTTGCCCTGCGATGGAAATACCTCCAAAGCTTACAAGAAAGGCGCATAGAGATATCCTTCCCAGGATCGTGATCTTCTCTGCACTGGCAGCCGCCTGGCATCCCAGAGTCATTTCCAAGGCTCCGGTGATCATCGGTCCCAAACCGATCCTCCGAAGAAACACAGTGAATACAGAGAACAAAACGATATATCCGCAGATCAGTCCCATGGAGGAAAAGGCTCGCAGGATCCCATTGGTGAGGATCTGAAATAAGGAATCTCTTTCACTTTCTTTCTTCGGTATTCCCTGCGGGATGGAGCCGCCGAAGGCGGTTGCCGGGGAACACAGAAACCGATTGAAAATCAGGCCGTTGGCGATTGCCCCCAGATAATGTCCAGCCAGGATCATACCTCCGTACAAAGGCTCTCCCAACATGGCCGTCCCCACCGTCCCAACGATAAATAAGGGACCGCAGAAGCTGGAGCAGGTCAGGATCTTTTTCCCTTCCAATGGTGTCACCGTTCCGCTGCAACAGAGTTCTCCCACCAGCTTCGCAGCCATGGGATATCCTGAAAACAGGCTGACAATGGCCACATAACCTCCGTAACCACAGACCTGAAACACTGTCGCATAAAGAGGTTCCAGTACCCTGCTGATTTTTCCGGGAACATTGGTGAACGCCAGAACATTGGACAGTATAAAAAACGGAAACATCGTAGGAAACACGATTTCCACAAACAGATCCAGTCCCTCTCTCACTCCGGTCTGTGTCATACCGGGAAAAGCCACCATGAGAAAACAGCCGGCAATCGCTAGAACGCCGGCTGTGAAATGTTCAGTTTTCCATTGATCATGCCGTTGTCTCATACCTTAGCATATGCTTCGGCAATAAACTGCATGATACTATTTTTCAGAATCCAGCTGAGCCTGATAGATCAGTTCCTTGATTTCGCTGCGGTTCTGAGAAATGGTGGAGTTGATGCTGTCAAAGGTGGTCTGGATGTGATGGAACATATCGTTGAAATATGCAGCATTCATCTGATCCATCTTGTCCTGGAAGTTGTACAGGATGTGATCCACGTATTCGAAAGTACCCATCTTCAGGCTTCTTGCATTGGCATCCGCCACACGCATGATTTCATCCGCACGCTTCTTCGCCTTTACAGTGATGTCATCCTGTTCCACCAGAGCTTCTGCCTTCGCCTGAGCTTCTTTCAGAATAGATTCATATTCAGCCTTTGCTTCATCTAAGATTCTCTGACGTTCGTCCTTGATCCACTTGGCCTGTTCGATTTCATCGGGCAATTCCACGCGGATTTCCTTCACGATTTCCAGCAGTTCATCTGCCTCGATCATGATCTTACCGGTCATAGGGAAACCGGGCGCTGTATCTACAATTTCTTCGATTTCATCGAGTAATTCCAAAACTTTCATTTTATTTTCCTCCCTTTTGTTCACGCTTTTCCTTCATGTACTGAAGTACGTTCTCCGGTACCAGGCCTTCCACGGTTCCTCCCAGTAAGAAGACTTCCTTGATCATACTGGAGCTGATAAAGGAATGGTCCGGGGTCGTCATCAAGAAGATGGTTTCGATCCCATCATTATATAATCGGTCATTCATCTGAGCCATCTGGATCTCATATTCAAAGTCTGTGGTCGCTCTCAGGCCGCGAACTACAGCCTGGATTCCATTGGCATTGACGTAATCTGCCAAAAGACCGCTGAAGCAGTCGATTTCCACATTGTCCAGATGTGCAGTGGCTTCACGGATCATGTTCATCCGCTCTTCCACGGTGAAATACGGTACTTTCGATTTGTTTTCCACTACACCTACTACGATGGTTTCACAAAGCAGAGATGCACGGTTGATCAGGTCCAGATGACCGCAGGTAATCGGGTCAAAGGATCCCGCAAACAGAACTTTCTTCATCTTATTCTTCGTCCTCTTCGTCTTCCGGATAGCCATAGACAGCAACGAGAATGGTTCCGTACTTTCGTTCTTTGATGAGTTCCAGTCCACAGACTTCCTGCGGAAGGACATCATCCACTAAATGTTCCGCTACCACGATCCCTCAGGGCTGGAGCTTATCAGTCTCCATAATACGTTCCAAAACCTTTGGAACCAGTTGTTCATGGTAAGGCGGATCCACAAAGATCACGTCCGCTTTCTGATCGATTTTTTCCAGAGTCATCTTGTAATCACCGGTCAGGATGATGGACTGATTTTCCACACCGCAATGGCGGATATTGGACTTGGTCAGACTGATGCTTTCTCTGTGGTTATCGCAGAAATACACGGTTTTTGCGCCGCGGCTGATGGCTTCCAGACCAAGGTTTCCGGTACCGGAAAACAGATCGATGCAGATGCTGTCTTCATCGATCCAGCCGTTGATCATGCTGAACACCGCTTCTTTCACTTTATCCGTTGTGGGACGGATTCGTTGGTCAGCCGGCGTGTTCAATCTTCTTCCTTTTAATTTTCCAGAGATAATACGCATGGCTTTCCCCTTTCTAACTATAATATTCTATCAGCACATTACCAAAAAAGCAAT
>JAFOGM010000287.1 GCA_017386805.1 Bacillota bacterium | reverse complement strand
TCGGCCACCTTGGTGTGGTGCTCGGGCAGCTCGTCAAAGGTGGAATACACCACCTCGCCCGTGATGCTGCGCTGCATGTCCGTCACTTCCTCGGGACGCTCGTCGATCAGCAGCATGATCAGCTTGCTTTCGGGATAGTTCCGGGAGATGGCGTTGGCGAGTTTTTTGAGCAGAATGGTCATGCCGGCCTTGGGCGGCGCTACGATCAGTCCTCTCTGACCCCGTCCGATGGGGGCGATCAAGTCGATCAGACGCGTGGATAAATCGTGGGAAGCATCTTCCAGAACCAGTCGCTGATTGGGAAATACCGGCGTCAGATCCTCGAAATCCGGGCGATGGATCGCTGCACCGGGAGCATCTCCGTTAACGGTTTTCACATAGAGCAGGGCACAGAATTTCTCTCCCTCATTGGGTCGTGCTGTGGCAATCCCGCGAATCTTATCCCCGGTTTTCAGATTGAATCTCCGGATCTGAGTGAGAGACACATAGATATCCCGTTCACTGGTCAGAAAGTTATCGAATCTTAAAAATCCATATCCGCCTTCCACAACATCCAGAATCCCTTCCACTTCTGGTCGGTCTTCACGGCGTTCTTCCTGACGACGTTCGTCAGCCCGCCGTACTTCCTGCGGTTCTCCCTGTAACATTTGTTCATCCATAGTTTATATTCCCTCTATTCTTCGCCTTCAATCTCGCCTTCTTCCGGAACTTCCGGTTCAATGGAGTAAATCTGTTCCAACAGCTTTCCGATTTCTTCTGTTTTCGGATACACATAATACGGCGAGTTCGGATCGGGCCAGTTGGGGATTACGTAGGTTTGAATATCGTCACCACTGAGACCGATGGCCTTTGTCGCAATCTTGGTTGCCATTTCCAGAGTGATGTCGGATTCCACATTATCGAAAATCACTTCTGCTGTATTTAACAGATTGGACTTCAGCACCTGCTTAAAGGCAGATTTGACGAATTCTTGCTGCGCCTTCACACGACCCAAATCACCTTCCACGTAACCGGAACGGTAACGCAGGAACTGCATCGCATGTTCGCCATCCAAAATCTGTTCCCCCTTGGGGATGTTGATATAGAGGGGTGGATCCGCTGTGGGATCACTGTATTTCATATCGAAAGGAACATTCATCGGTACACCGCCGATAGCTTCCACTACATTCTTTACTCCGTCATATTTAACGACAGCATAGTAATGCAGCGGCATTCCCAGCAATACATCGCTGACCGCCTTTGCCGTATTGACAGCAGAGCCTTTATATGCCGCGTTGATCTTCTTTTCTGCCGGCTTGGTATATCCCGGACGTTCATAATAAGTATCACGCGGAACGGAAATTACGTCCACATGCTTCGCCTTCATATCGAAGCTGGCAACCATGATCGTATCCGTCAGGTTTTCGTTGATGCCCAGGAGCAGGACGTTCACACGCTGCTTATCCTGGAACGCTTCAAAGAAAGGACTGTCTTCACCCACGATATAACTCATACTCTCCATCAGGTTTTCTTCCGGCTCAAACGGAGAAAATTCCCCTACGGAATGGAACAGAAAACGCATGGGTGTGAACACCAGCATCATCGCCAAAAAGGCTATGATAAAATGTCTGAAAAATTCTCTTATCGTATTCGTCTTCATAAATCTCTTTCCTTACTTTTGTCTTAATATCCATTACAGTAGTTTCCCTTTTGTTCGGATTCTCTCTATCCGCCGAAATGCGCATAGAAACCCAGTATCATTTTATTGTATCTCGTTTTCACAAAAAAAGAAAGAGGCTGTAACAAATACACACCTCTTTCTGACATGTTTTTTCTGTGAAGTTCAGACAAACTGCATCGCTATTCGACAGCGGTTTCTCCCTCCGTAAGTTCTTCCTTCGGCCCATTGTAGATGATGTCCATCATCTCTGTCAGCTGTTCCTCGTCAGGGAAGTAGAACGATAAACGGGTGGAATCTCTCTTAGTGGAAGCCATATAAGCTTCACCGGGAACCTTCCACGTGGTCACTTCAATGTCGCCGCCGTTCATCGCTTTGGCAGCCAGCTTCGCAACGGTACCCCAGGTGAAATCGCTGTCCACATTTTCAAAGACAGCCCCTGCGATTTTCAGCAGATCCCCATCCATAGCCTGCTCGAAGGCAGCGATCATAAATGCCTGCTGTGTGCGGATTCGGCCTTCGTCTCCATCCGGATATCCTTTGTAACCCGGTACATTGCTTTTACGGAAGCGAAGGAACTCCATCACATTTTCTCCGTCCAGAACCTGAAGCCCCTCTTCCACGTCGATGTAAAGCGGCGGATTATCGGTAGGATCACTGTACTTCATATGGAACGGTACATTGAATTCCACACCGCCCATGGCATCAACAATATTTCCGACACCTTCGTAATCCACGGCCATGTAGTAGTGTAAGGGCATCCCCTGGAGTACATCGCTGACGGCTTTGGCCAGCTTCTGCATCCCATTTTCTTTCTCTGTATTATAGATGCTGTTGATCTTTTGGGTGGCAGAACTCTTGAAATCCGGCCGTTCATAATAGGTGTCACGCGGTACGGAAATCAAGTCAATGGTCTTCTCCTGCGTATGGAAGCTGGCTACCATAATGGTATCGGCCATCTTGTGGTTCATTCCCAGCAGCAGAACATTGACCCGGTTGTCTGTTCCGAACACTTCTTCCATTTCTTCGTCCTTGGCATTGAAAGCCAACCCCTTCAGAGATTCGTTTCCGGAGAACATTCTGGAATTCAGCAGCAGCGCTCCCCCCAGAAAGACGGTGAATGCCAGTAAAAAAGTCAGTCCAAAACACTGGAATGTCGTCAAATGCTTTCTCATCTTTTTCTTCGTTGTAAATTCTTCTTTTTCTTCGTCTCTTTTCCTCATTGGTTTCCCCTAAGATGTCTCATCTTTTGTTGTCTAATGATGTACTTTCATGTTGATAAATTCCGGTTTCAGCTTGGAATACAGGATCTTCTGTTCCGTATATAAACTATAATAACCCGACAGCATATAAGACACGGCGATACAAAGCGCGTAAAGCGCCAGGCTCTGACCTCCAAACAGTTCAAAGGCCAACAGAATCGAACTGACAGGACAGTTGGTCACACCGCAGAATACAGCGGTCATT
>JAFOGM010000286.1 GCA_017386805.1 Bacillota bacterium | reverse complement strand
GTTGGCTCTATTCCAGTTCACAAAAGGCAAAATAAAAGAAACCATAACGGCGAACAGACGGTTTCTGGAAGACGTCAGCAAAGACCCGGCCGCTGTCAGCTCGGTCTATAGAGAATAACTGCAAAACCTGCAGAAACCAGCTATAGAAAGTGCTCCCAAACAGCCTAAGGATCCTGTGGTGAACGAGAAACAAAAAAGCACTGTTGTAAAACAATAAACTCCAAAAAACAAAACGAGCTATCTCTTACTGAAACTTCACTAAGAAATAACTCGTTTTTTATTCTTTATTTGATCAACTCCAGGAATACTGCCGTGGCCGTTTTCATCTGTTCATCGATAAAGTCAAACTTGGCATCGTGAACCGATGGATAGTCTTCCCCGTTTCCGATGCAAAAATAACCGAGCTTTGTTTTTCTTCCAAACCATCCAAAATCTTCGGATCCACGATCCGGCTTCACGTCCTTCGCCACAGCGATCCCTAGTCGTCCACTGGCCTGACGGATCTTCAAAGCCAGCTCCGCGTCGTTTCTTGTTTCCGGAAATTCATCGTAATATGCAAATTCACAGGAAAGACCGTATTTCGCCGCTTCTTCCAAAGCCTTATCTTCCAGCAGTTTCTGCAGCAGATCCATCTCCGCTTCGATTTCTCCACGAATGGTCAAAAGCAGCTTCCCCTTATGGGCCGATACCCCAAAGGCCCGCTCGCCGATGTCCACCTGGATCACTGTGGCCAACACATCGCCCTGGTACCGGGATGGTTCCAGAAAATCCGGAATCGATCGAATCAGCGCAGCGATTGCCGGGGCCGGGTTCTTTCCGTGTTCCGGTGTGGACGCATGGGCCGGGGCTCCCGTCAAAGTGATTTCCATCCCCTTTGAGGCGAAGCAGACGCAGGCATCTCTCAGAATCATGGAATCGTAAGGAAAACCGGATTCCGTATGGAAAGCGTAAGCTTCATCGATTTTCACCTCATCCAAAAGCGAAGAAGCCTCTTCTCCACCGCCGCCGATTTCTTCTGCGTGTTGGAACACCAGATACACATCGTTCGCACAGCCCTGTTCTTCGATTTCTAAAGCTGTCAGACAAAGATTGGCCGCATGACCATCGTGGCCGCACTTATGCCCCACGTTTTCAAACTGCGACTTCCAAGGAGCATCGATGTCGTCCGGCATAGGAAGCGCATCGAAGTCCGCCCGCAGGAGGATTTTCTTTCCGACAGCCGCTCCCTCCGGGCAGCTGCCGCGGCGATAGGCATAGAACCACCGTCCGCGATCCACGATCTCCCACTGGGTTGTGTGTTCCTTCAAAAATTCCATCAGATGTTGTTTCGTCCAATGCTCTTCCATGGATAATTCCGGATGAGCATGGAGCTGGCGGCGCAATTGCACCGCCAGTTCGTAATTTCGTTCATTCATATAAGTTCTCTTACTTAGCCAGTTCCAGGAAAATCGCAGTTGCGTACTTCATTTCTTCATCGATGAAGTCGAACTTACTATCGTGTACCGCCGGATAGGTTTCACCGTTAGCGATAGAGAACAGCGCACCGGGAACTCTCTTGGTGAAGTAACCGAAGTCTTCCGAACCTCTGTCGGGCAGTTCCTTGTAGGATACGGGGATTCCCAGAGTCTTACAAGCCGCTTCGATCTTATCGACGCTTTCGTCGTGGTTCTTAGTTTCCGGGAAGACGTCACAGAAGGCGAATTCCACCGCCAGACCATACTTTTCCGCTTCTGCCTTGGCCAGGTTTTCCAGGTTTTCCTGGAGGCGATCCATTTCCTCTTCGTATTCGCCGCGGATGGTCAGAGCCAGGCGGCCCTTGTGTGCGGATACACCAAAGGCTCTTTCACCGATGTCCACCTGAACTACGGTAGCCAAAGTGATACCCTTATTGATTTCCGGACTGATGAATCCCGGGATCGCTTCGATCAGCGCAGCGATTGCCAGAGCAGGATTCTTTCCGTTTTCCGGAGTGGATGCATGAGCCGGAGCACCGGTCATCATGATTTCCATACCCTTGGATGCACAAGCTAAAGTTCCCTTTCTGAAGACGCAGTTTCCGTAGGGATAGCCGGACTTGTTGTGGAAGGCAAAGATTTCATCGATCTTTTCTTCATCCATGAGAACGGCGCAGTACTGACCGCCTTCACCGATTTCTTCCGCATGCTGGAAGACCAGATACACATCATTATCGCAACCCTTTTCTTCAATTTCCAGAGCGGTCAGGCAGAGATTCGCCACATGGCCGTCGTGACCGCACTTGTGGCCCACACCGTCGAACTGGGATTTCCATTCCGCTTCGATATCGTCGTATACGGGGATGGCGTCGAAGTCACCGCGGAAAGCGATCTTCTTCTTGGGGTTTTCTGCTTTATAAGCCGCATAGAACCAGTCACCTCTGTCAACCACGTCCCACTTGGTGGTGTTGGCTTTCAGGAAGTCCATCAGATGCTGTTTCGTCCACTTTTCTTCCATGGACAGTTCCGGATGCATGTGCAGTTCATGACGCAGCTGCTTCGCTAATTCAAAATTCTTTTCATTGATGTTAAACATGGTGTTCTCCTCTCCCTTTCCGTTATTTCGCCAGCTCCATAAATACAGCCGTTGCTGTCTTCATGATTTCGTCCACGAAGTCAAATTTGGAATCGTGAACGCCAGGCTTATCTTCACCGTTTCCTACCCAGAAAATCGTTCCGGGAGCTTTCTTTGTATAATAACCGAAGTCTTCCGAACCTCTGGCCGGCAGTTCTTCCCAAAGCAGCTGAACGCCCAGCTTTTCGCAGACAGCTACTACCTTATCCACTTCCGCATCGGTGCTGGCAGTTTCCGGGAATTCATCGTAATAAGCGAAGGAACATTCCAGCCCGTACTTTTCTGCCTGAGCCAGGGCCAGTTCTTCCAGTTCTTTCTGCAGCTGGTCCATTTCAGCTTCAATTTCACCGCGGATGGTCAGTAACAGCTGGCCTCTGTGAGCCGATACCCCGAAGGCTCTTTCACCGATATCTACCTGAATGACAGTAGCCAGAATCAACCCTTTGTGTTCTTCCGGCTTGATCAGACCCGGGATCGCATTGATCATCGCAGCGATTGCCAGGGACGGATTCTTACCGTGTTCCGGTGTGGAAGCGTGGGCCGGTGCACCTACCAGAGTGATTTCCATTCCCTTGGATGCGCAGCACATGGTTCCCTTCTTTACTACCACAGAATTCAGCGGATAGGGCGATTCGTTGTGGAAAGCGTAGATTTCATCGATGCCCTTCTCTTCCATCAGCATTGCGCATTCTTCCCCACCGCCGCCGATTTCTTCTCCGTGCTGGAACACCAGATAGACATCGTTTTCACAGCCATTTTCTTCGATTTCCATGGCGGTCAGACACAGGTTCGCCACATGACCGTCATGTCCGCACTTGTGACCCACACCGTCGATCTGGGATTTCCAGGGAGCTTCGATGTCATCATATACCGGGATCGCATCGAAGTCGCCGCGGAAGGCAACCTTCTTCTTCGGATCAGAACCCTTATAATACGCATAGAACCAGCGGCCTCTGTCCACCACTTCCCACTTGGTGGTATTGGCCTTCATGAATTCCATCAGATGATTTTTAGTCCAGGTTTCTACCATGGACAATTCCGGATGCATATGTAATTCATGGCGCAGCTGCACCGCTTTTTCATAATTCTTTTCGTTCATCGTGTTGTCCTCCCACATGGATTTTCTGTGGCAGCCTCTTTCGGCTGTCCCATCGCTTCCATTATACACGTCCCGTCAGATTTGCACAATAATTCTAACAATTTGGGCGTAAAAAAAGACGGTCATATCCCGCAGGATCACAACCGTCATTTTCATTCATTTATAAACCCAGCTTACAATCGCCGTCTTTGATTTTTCCGGACTTGTACAGCGCCTTATAGAAGATCACCGACAGGATGGCCGGAACAATAATCTGCACAACCAGGATCGACACCAGCACGGAACTGCTGAAGCCCATAGCTGTAAAGGTTCCGATCTGTCCCACCAGACCGCAGGTCCCCATTCCGGCTCCGGAAGGAATGTTGCTCATTTTAAAGAGGCAGGTAGCCATCGGCCCGGTGATGGCTCCAGCCAAAGTGGGCGGAACCACGATCCAGGGATTCTTTACAATATTGGATACCTGCAGCATGGAAGTCCCCAGGCCCTGAGCGAAGAGTCCGCCCACACCGTTTTCTTTGTAGGTCATCACCGCGAAGCCGATCATCTGCGCGCAGCAGCCCGCTGTGGCAGCCCCGGCTGCCAGACCGGACAGTTCCAGCATGATGCAGAGCGCCGCACTGGAAATGGGAGCTGTCAGCGCCAAGCCTACCACAATGGAAACGATGATCCCCATGAGGAAGGGCTGCATGTCGGTGGCTGTCATGATGATTTTACCGAGACCATTCATCAGTGCACTGATCATAGGTCCGAAGAAGAGAGCGGAAAGTGCCCCGGTCAAAATGGTGGTGGCCGGTGTCACGATGATATCCACCTTGGTTTCCTTGGACACCGCTTTCCCGAATTCCGCACCGATGACCGCAGCAAGGAAGGCTCCCGCAGGACCGCCCGCAGCGTTCCCCATGGAACCTGTAATGATCGAAGCAAATACCACCAGCGGAGGTGCCTGAAGTCCATAGGCAACCGCTGTGCCTACGGCCGCACCGGACAGTCCCATGGCCGTGGTCCCGGAATTCACCAGGAAGTCGGAAATGGGATTGGTTCCCAACAGAAGTGCGGTCTGTTGTCCCAGAGTCTTGATGATCTGGCCGATCAGCAGGGAGGCAAACAACCCCTGCGCCATGGCCGACAGTGCATCGATCAAATATCGTTTCACGGAAAATTCGATGTTTTTCCGTTTGAGAAAGCTTTGCTTTTGTTCCATATGTATCCTCCATAAACATCTTATTTCTTGTGCAATGGAGAGATTGTACCAGATATTTATACAGGTGTCAAGACACGTTGCAAGTCAATTTTATTTTTAAATTGCACAGCTGTCCAGTCTATGTTATGATAGGACCATGGATACAAATACTCGAAGAAAAGAAATATTAAATATGCTGCAGCGTGCGGATCAGCCGCTGTCCGCTACATACATTGCCAAGGAGTTTCACGTCAGCCGCCAGATCGTAGTCGGTGACGTGGCTTTGCTGCGCGCTTCCGGCCACCAGATCGATTCCACCCCCCGCGGCTATCTTCTGACCAGCGAGCCGGGGATCAATTCCCCCTTCCCCTATGTGGGTATGGTTGCCTGCAATCACAGTTCCGAAGAGGTGGCAGAAGAACTTTACACCATCGTGGATTTTGGCGGAACCGCCATCGACGTAGCTATCGAACATCCCATTTACGGCCAGTTATCCGGACGTCTGGACGTTCATTCCCGCTACGATGCCGATATGTTCGTGGAAAAGGTACAGCAGTACAGTACAAAACCGCTGTCTGTACTCACCAGCGGAATCCACTTGCACCGCGTCGGAACCCGTGACGAGGAAACCTTCCTGCGTATCAAGGCCGCACTGAAAGAAAAAGGATTTTTACTGGAGTAAAAAACATAGCCCTGCAAGTTAAACACCTGCAGGGCTTTTTGATTGTGTCTTATTCCGTTTGTTCCGGGGCAGTTCTGTCTTCCAGCGTTACCGTGGAACTGAGATTCATGGTTGCCTTTTCCAGCGCCTGGATCATGTTGTTGATTTCCACCATGCGTTCCGGCGAGATTCCCTGATTCATAGCCAACTGCGCATTGTACAGGATCTGCTCCAGACCGTCATGGATTTTCGTCAGCTTCACTCTGGCTTTATCCATCTGTTCTTCATCGGCAAATTCCGCTTCTGCGCTGACAAAGGTTTCCGTCAGAGTTGTTCCCTGATCCAGAGTATACTCCGATACCTCACGAATCACAGTGGTGTCCCAACCCAGCTGTTCCTTCACCAGCTGCGCAAACCCTTCCTTACTTTCCAGTTCCCCGTGAACCAGGAAGATATCGTGGGGCTTCTTTTCCAAGCCCCTCAGCCAGGCGATCAAGCCTTCTTTATCCGCATGTCCGGAGAATCCTTCCAGATTGTAGATTTCTGCACCGACCTTGATGGGTTCTCCAAAGATATTCACTTCGGTTGCTCCTTCCACCAAGGAACGGCCCAGCGTACCGTTGGCCTGATAACCAACGAATACAACACTGTTTTTGCTATTCCAAAGTCCATGTTTCAAATGGTGACGAATACGGCCGGCTTCGCACATGCCGCTGGCAGAAATGATAATTTTGGGTGAGCTGTCCATATTCAGCATTTGAGACTCCTGGCTTGTTCTTGTGAATTTCAGATTCTTGAAATCTAGAGGGTTGTCTCCGCTCATCAAATACTGCTGCGTTTCTTCATCGAACACCTGCGCATTTTTCTGGAAGACCTGCGTTGCTGTGGTCGCCATGGGGCTATCCACGTAAACCTTCACATCTTTCAGCAGTTCTTTGTATTCGTTATTCCCATCGAAAACGCGATTCAGTTCAAAGATCAGTTCCTGGGTACGCCCTACCGCAAAGGACGGAATGATCACCGTTCCTCCCCTTTGCGCAGTCTTTACCAGAATGTTCATCAGCTCGTGGATGCTTGTGGAGTTCTTTTCATGGACACGATCCCCATAGGTAGTCTCCATAATCACATAATCCGCCTTTTTGATCAGGGTCGGATTTCGCAGGATGGGTCGATCCATCACTCCCAGGTCACCGGTAAAGACGATTTTCGACGTCTTTTCTTCACCATTTCCCAGTGTTTCCTTCACCCAAAGTTCCGTAATTGCCGAACCCAAAATATGACCAGCATCATTGAATACGATCTTCATCTCATCGTTGATTTCAATCAGTTCATCGTATAAGACCGGTCGAATATATTGCAGCGTATCCAGAGCATCGTTGTATGTAAACAGCGGCTCCACCGGAGGCTTTCCCGTGCGGGCATTTTTCTTGGACTGCCATTCCGCATCCTTTTCATGGATGTATCCGCTGTCCTTCAGCATCACTTCCACCAAATCTGCCGTTGCATCGGTACAATAGATTTTTCCTTTGAACCCACGTTTCACCAGAAGCGGAAGCCGTCCGCAATGGTCGATGTGAGCATGGCTCAAAATCACACAGTCCAGCTCTGATGGAACAAAACCAAAGTCCGCCCAATTCATAGCCTCCAACGCTTTGTTCCCCTGAAACTGACCACAGTCCAGAAGCACCTTATGCTTCTCCGTGGAAATCAAATGACAAGAACCCGTAACCGATGTCGCAGCTCCGCAAAACTTGATTTTCATAAACAAT
>JAFOGM010000285.1 GCA_017386805.1 Bacillota bacterium | reverse complement strand
GTTGGGGTTGAATCCGGGATTTGCGGCAACCAGCTCCGCAGAGCTCATGCCGTTGGCTTTTGCGATATCCCACAGGGTATCTCCCTTTTCCACGATGTAGGTGCGGGGATCTTCTGTTCCGGTCAGAATGTAAGTCACACCGCTTTCGATGTCCTTGCCGATCTGAATGTCTCTGGCATCCGTAGCAACGATTTCTACATCTTCCTTATAATCCACGCTGAGGATTTTGGAGTTTCCTGCACTGTAATGTTCCAGAACCTTATTCAGGATGGTTTCTGCCTCCTCCTGGGTAGCCATGGCCAGAACCGGAGTTCCATCCACAACGATGCTGTAAGCTTCACAGGAATATGCTTTCTTCTCCACGAACTGCGCGGTCAGTTCTTCCACGCTGGCGAAGGTGATTTCGTTTGTCTTTTCTTCAAATTGCTCTACAATCAGTCCTTCGCGTTCGATTTCGACGCTCTGAAGACCGGTGGCTTCCATAACGCTGGCTTTCATTGCATCCAGCGCTTCATCCACAGAAGCGGTATCCTGTACATAGCCGATGATTTCTCCCTGATAGGATACAACATAGGCTTTGGGCTGCATCAGAGCTGCAGCTCCCACGGAGACGAGACAGGCCACTAACATCCCCGCTGCTGTTCTTACGATTTCCTTCTTATGTGTTTCAAAGAAGGCTCTGACAGCTTCCTGATTGATGTGTTTCTTTGTCATTGTTATTCGTCCTTATCACTAACTTCTAATAACAGGCACGTAACATTTTATAGCAAGACGAGAAAAAAAGCAAGCTTTTTCTGAACTATACCCCTGTTTTCACGAAAACTTCACAGAACAAAAACAAAGGAAGATGTTGGAATTCCAACATCTTCCTACTGTTAACTGAAAATTTGACGTGTCGATTATTCTTCGATTTCTTCCACAGTTACCTTAGCCATTCTCTGATCTTCGAAGGGCTTATCCATGGGGTTTCTGCGAACACGAACGATTTCCTGAGCTACATCGATACCTTCGATCAGCTTACCGAAAGCTGCGTACTGACCATCCAGATGGGGAGCATCAGCTACCATGATGAAGAACTGAGAGCCTGCGGAATTGGGATGCATTGCACGAGCCATAGACAGAACGCCAGTGGTGTGCTTCAGATCATTCTTATAACCGTTCATTGCGAATTCGCCCACGATGTTGTGGCCGGGACCGCCGGTACCGTTGCCCTTGGGGCAGCCGCCCTGGATCATGAAGCCAGGAATTACTCTGTGGAAGATCAGGCCATCATAGAAGCCGTCCTTTACCAGAGATACGAAGTTTTCTACGGTCTTCGGTGCGATTTCGGGATATAATTCCGCCTTCATCACCTTTCCGTTTTCCATTTCAAAAGTAACAATCTGTTTCATTGGTATGGTCTCCTTTTATTTTTTCCACGGTTCGCGGATGCGAAACGCGTCATATAATTTACCGGCATCCAGAAGCTCCCACACTTCGTCGCGCAGGAATTCCGGATAGACGTGGGGAAGAGCCTGGATCTCTTCGCGGCTTAAGAACTTCAATTCCTTCAGCACCTGATGTTCGGCGTCGAATTCCGGATCCATGCCCAGATGCATATCGCCGCCGGCCACCGTAGCCATGAAGAAATTCACGAATCTCTGTCCGCGCTTTTCCGACACTTCCTCGATGTGGAAGATCATAGGACCTACGGTCACGTCCAGTCCCGTTTCTTCCTTCATTTCACGAACCACAGCTTCCGCCGCAGTCTCGCCTTCTTCGATGCCGCCGCCGGGAACCATCCAGACAGTACGTTCCGGATGTTCCTGCTTCACCATCAGGATTTTTTGTTCGTCATTCTCAATGATGACTCTCACGCCGCCGGTCCACATAATTTTACCTCAGTTCTTATCCTCTGCGATTTGCGTTGATGAATTCCACTGCGTCAGCAACTGCCTGATCCGCATCCTTGTCCACGGACTGAGCTTCGCTTCTCAGCTTATATTCTACAACACGTTCGCCAGCCTTCTTACCTACGGTGATTCTTACCGGGATACCCAGCAGGTCAGCGTCCTTGAACTTAACGCCGGCTCTTTCGTCTCTGTCATCCAGGATCACTTCGATGCCCTTAGCTAACAGAGTGTCGTGCAGTTCTTCTGCCAGAGCGCACTGGGTTTCGTCCTTGGAGTTCACCAGGGTCACGATCACGTGGTACGGAGCCACGGATACGGGCCAGATGATACCGTTGTCATCGTGGTGCTGTTCAACGATAGCGGACATGGTTCTGGTCACACCGATACCGTAGCAACCCATAACCAGCGGCTTTTCGTTCATATTTTCATCCTTGAAGACTGCGTGCATGGAATCGGAGTACTTGGTACCCAGCTTGAATACCTGACCTACTTCGATACCGCGGGCCATCTTGATGGGTGCGCCGCACTTCGGGCAGGGATCGCCTTCCTTGATCAGCTTCAGATCAGCGATGATGTCGCCCTTGTAGTCTCTTCCGTAGTTTACATTCTTGATGTGGTGGTCTACCTTACAAGCACCAGCAACCATGTTCTTTGCTTCGATCAGTTCGCTGTCCACAACGATGGTGCAGTCATGCAGGCCGGTGGGGCCGGTGAAACCGCCAACAGCGCCGGTAACCACGCCCATTGCCGCTTCATCAGCGAAGTCGATGGCATGTTCCGGAATGTCCAGAGCATTGACCAGCTTGATCATGTTCAGTTCTCTGTCACCGCGAACGAAAGCAGCCACGTACTTGTACTGGGGCTGATCGAACACTTCGAACAGCAGAGCCTTGATGGTCTTCTTTTCTTCCACGTTCAGGAACTTTGCCAGATCTTCGATGGACTTGGTTTCCGGAGTGAATACTTCTTCCATAGCCAGTTCATCTTCTGCGGGCATCTTTTCGTCAACGCAGACAGCTCTTTCGTCAGTTGCAGCCATATCGCAGTGGTCGCAGTATGCGATCACGGATTCGCCGATGTCGGACAGAGCGCAGAATTCGTGGGAGTTGGAACCGCCGATAGCGCCGCTGTCAGCTTCTACTGCACGGAAGGTCAGACCGCATCTGGTGAAGACCTTTTCGTAAGCGTCGTACATATCATCGTAGCTCTTGTCCAGACCTTCCCAGTCCTTATCGAAGGAATATGCGTCCTTCATGATGAATTCTCTGGAACGGATCAGACCGAAACGGGGACGCTTTTCGTCTCTGTACTTGGTCTGGATCTGATACAGGTTCTGAGGCAGCTGACGATAGGAACTGATTTCGCTTCTTGCGATATCAGTGAAGATTTCTTCGTGTGTCGGTCCTAAGCAAAAGTCACGACCGTGTCTGTCCTGTACTCTCCACAGTTCGGGACCGTAAGCGTTCCAACGACCGGATTCCTGCCACAGTTCTGCAGGCTGAACCGCGGACATCAGAATTTCCTGAGCGCCCTTGGCATCCATTTCTTCGCGGATGATCGCTTCGATCTTCTGTAATACACGGTTACCCATAGGCATGAAACCATACACACCGGAAACCAGCTTACGGATCATATTGGCGCGCAGCAGCAGGATGTGGCTGGAAATTTCAGCTTCGGTGGGCACTTCGCGCAGTGTCTTTAAATGCATGTTAGAAAGTTTCATTCTAAACAACTCCTTCTTTTTATAGATAGATTCTTTGATCTTGATTCACTTTATTTGGTTCGGATGCAGGCAACCGCTTCGCTGGCGATCCCTTCGCCGCGTCCGCAGAAGCCCAGTTTTTCGGTGGTGGTACCCTTCACATTGATCCGACGGACCGCTTCTTCCAGCGGAAGATCGGGCCAGATGATCTTCGCCATATTCTCACACATCTGAGGAATATACGGTAAGATCTTCGGTCGCTGTGCGATCACCGTGCCGTCCACATTGACGGGGATAAAGCCGTTGTGGTCCAACAGCCCTATCACCTCCTCCAAAAGCTTCAGGCTGTCCGCCCCGCGATATCTCTCATCGCTGTCCGGGAAGTGATACCCAATATCTCTCAGTGCGGCTGCCCCCAACAGGGCATCCATCACTGCATGAACCAGAACGTCCGCGTCGGAATGTCCTAAGAGACCCTTTTCATAGGGGATCTCCACGCCGCCCAGGATCAGTTTTCGATCTTCCACAAGCTTATGAACATCATATCCTGTTCCCATTCGGTATTCCATATCGCGTTCCTCCTTCACAGGCGTTTGTTCCCCCTCCAGCATCTTCAGAATGACCAGGCCGGTCTCCATGTCCTCCAGAGTGGTAACTTTCATATTTTTGTAATCGCCCATTACAAGATACACTTTTTTTCCCATTCTTTCAACTAAAACCGCATCATCTGTACCATAAAAGTTCTGTTCTGCAGCCAGTTCATGGGCATCTTTCAGCGTTTTTGTCAGGAAACCCTGGGGAGTCTGTACCTGATACAGGGTACTGCGGTCTGGGGTGGCTGTAAAATACAGCGCCGGCGCGTCTCCGTGGTCCTCCGGATCAGGAGCAGCCACCTTGATGGTGTCCTTTGCCGGTACGGCGGCAATGGCCGCTCCGCGGCTTTCCGCCATCTGAATGGTCCGGGTGATCACATCCTCCGTAATGAAGGGGCGAGCTCCGTCATGGACCAGGACCAGCGTTTCATCATCCAGAGCATCCAGACCGTTTTTCACCGAGTCCTGACGTTCCTTCCCGCCGGCCACCAACCCACGGATCTTGGTAAATCCATAGGGCTCCAGCATTTCTTCCCTGCAGTAGTCCAGTTCCTCTTCTCTTCCGATGATGTAGATGCTGTCCACCAGGGGATGGTCCTCAAAAGCCTTCACCGCCCGGCTGAGAATGGGCATATCTCCCAGCATCCGGTATTGTTTGGAAAGACCGCTGCCCATCCGCTTTCCGGATCCGGCAGCAGCCATCAGACAAGCAACCTTGTGATTCTGATACATTCTGTTTTCCTCTGTAATTGATTACTTTTTGATTTTTGCGAAGATCATGCGGCCGGCAGATGTCTGGAGAACGCTGGTCACCAGAACGTCCACGGTTTTTCCGATGCTCTTCTTTCCTTCTTCTACGACGATCATGGTTCCATCGTCCAGATAAGCGATGGCCTGATTGTTTTCCTTCCCTTCCTTGACCAGGAAGACCTGCATAGCTTCTCCCGGAAGCACCACAGGCTTTAAGGTATTGGCCAATTCGTTGATGTTCAGCACCGGTACGCCCTGGATCATGGCCACCTTGTTCAGGTTATAGTCGTTGGTCACAACTTTTCCGTTCATGATCTGCGCCAGCTTCAACAGCTTTACATCCACTTCCGGAATGGCCTCCAGTGCCTTTTCCGAATCGGTATTGTAGATCTCGATTCCATAATCCGTCTGGATCTTATTCAGGATATCCAGACCACGGCGTCCGCGAGCCCGCTTCAGTCCATCAGAAGAATCGGCAATGTGACGCAATTCCACAAGAACGAAGCTGGGAATCACGATGTCTCCTTCGATGAAGCCCGTCTTCATGATATCCGCAATACGTCCGTCGATGATCACGCTGGTGTCCAGGATTTTGGGAGAGGCGTCGCGGCCTTTTCCCAGTTTCCCCATCTTCGGTCCTTTTTTCACATTGTTCATGACCTGAAGCCGCAGATCATTTCCTCCCTTTCGTCCCAGGTTCATACCCAGATAACCGAAGAAGACATAGATCATGACGGACAGGATCACGTTTACATAGGCTACATTCAGGATCTCGATGTTATTGATCAGCTGCGCAATGAAGAACGCAATGACCAGACCGATCACCAGACCGATGGCGCCGGTGGCGATATCGGTGGTAGGTATGGACTGCAGATCTTTTTCGATGCCTTTTGCCACTTTCTGGCCCTGTCGCGTGAACAAGGGAGCCAAATTATAAAATATGAGTGCGAATAAAACTGCACTGCAGATGGTGATTCCCCCTTCCTGTGCTTCCGAAAAGCTCAGGCCTTCTCCCAGCAATGCCTGCATCCACTGATGCATTAAAATAAAAGATGCAACTCCATATCCTAACAACAAACCACAAAGCGTCAAAATAGCTCTGAATAATTTTTTCAGCATATCGTTTCCTCCTTTCTCCCCGTATTTTTCTCCATCCCTTTTGAGTATCACAAGTGCTTACTTGGCGGTTTTCCCCTTCACCGCCTGATCGATGAGCTTCGATGCTTCTTCCACATCCATCTCACCCGCCAGCACGAGTTCACTGATCAGGATCTGTCTTGCGTTGATCAACATTTTCGTTTCCACCGCAGACAGCTTTCGCTTCCGGTCGGCTCTGCTCAGATTGCGGACCACTTCCGCCACCTGGTTCAATTCACCGCTCTTCAGCTTTTCCGTATTTTCTCTGTACCGTCTGTTCCAATTGGACGACATTTCCGTCGTTTCCGAAGCCAGAACAACCAAGGCTTCTTCCACGTCTTCCATGGAGGCAACCGGACGGACTCCTACCTTCATCGAGCTGTCCACCGGTACCATGATCTTAATATCACGGCCGGAAATTCTCAGGACATAGTAGGATTTCTTTTCTCCCAGAATCTCTGTCTCTTCGATCTTCTCAATGACGCCTGCACCGTGCATGGGATACAGGATCTTATCTCCGATATCAAACATTCTTCACCTCCGGCATTTCGCCTTGAAAGCTTGGTACGTCTACGGCTGTTTATTTCATCATCAGAACATTCCCAGACATTTGAACAGGAAGATCCATCCAAACATCGTAACGCTGGCCAG
>JAFOGM010000284.1 GCA_017386805.1 Bacillota bacterium | reverse complement strand
TTCCATATATTTCAGAATATCCACAAGCCACCTCTTTGTATTGATACTAATTGATACTATTACATATCAAATTATACCCCTTCATCTCTAAATGTCAATCCCCCTTGTCTGAGCTATATGCCGCTATTTAAACAAAAACAATGAATCAAATTGACACCGATTCCTTTTCAAAATATAATAACAAAAAATGACAATATCATGCGATCCTGATTTCGGATCGTGGAAAGGACTACTATATGCCGGGAATTGACTTTGCAGAATTTCAGCAGCGCATGGATGCGTGGGATGCGATTGGCAGTCATCTGATGAGCAGAGATGATGTGGCTGCCCTCGATGATTTCTTCGCCAATGAAGAAGAATCCAATCAGTATCGAAACAATGGGCTTACCCGTGCCCTGGCCGGGGATTACAGCCAGTACGAAACAGTGGATCCCATGGTAAAAGGATATCTTGGTGCAAAGAAATGCTATGATCTCTTTGACCGCTACAACGGCGATGCTTCGGATCCCCGCCTGCAGCAGGAACTCAAAGAACGCCTGATGGAGGTGGATCTGCGTACCGGGTTTGCCATGGGCGGAAAAGATCCGCAGGATTCCGTCAGTGTCTTTCTGCGGAATTGTGAACGGATCGCCAACCGCCAGATGCTGATGCAGACCCTGGAAGAACCGAATCCCAATGCCAAGCTTAGACTTTTGAATCAGTTCGAACGCGAAAATCCCGCCACCGCTCAGCAAAAGCTGGACGAAGCATTGAATGCGGATCTGGAACAGCGTGTGGAAATCGCAAAGATCCTGTTCCTGAACCATCTGGGAAAGTTCCAGGTAACTGATCCTCAGGAACAACCTCTGGAAATGAACGAAACCATGGCTGAGGTCTATGGTCACGGTGGCCGTACCATGTTCATTCTTCCAAAGGGTGCTGATCAGAAACCGGTCATGGACGGGATCCAGGGAACACAGCCAGAACGTTCCGGACTTCAGAGTCGTTATTTCGCTACGCATTCCATCGAACGCAGAAACTTCCACGGAGACGGCTCCATCGCATCGGAAGCCAAGGAACTGAGAGTCGGCGGTCTGAAAACATTTTCCTTCAGCCGACACAAAGGCATGAACGCTTCCGTCGGCGGTCTGGGACAAATCGGCCCCAACGGAAGAGTGATCACCTCCGATGGAACCAACGGCCACATGTATATGCACCTGGTAGAAGGAAAAGAAAACGCCTCCGGCATGATGCTGGTGGGCTTTGAAAACTCCGGTCCGGGACAGAAAGGCCGTCTGGGACACGCACATTCCGCAAGTGCTAAGAAAGCCGGGAACTCCGCCTTCCTCTCTGATAAAAGCTATTTGGGCCGCGAATTCGGCGGTCGTACCGTGGATCTGAGCGGTCTGTCCACCGGGGAATTCGCTTCCCTTCTGGCGCAGTTCGAAACCCGTTATCGCGAAGCCGCCCAAGCGGCGCAGTCGGGCAATCCCGCCTTGCTGGATGCCTGCAACGAGCTTCTGACCGGAAAGCCCATGTCCGTAGGACAGATGAAGGGCATGCTGCAGGGATTGCAGGTGCCGGAAGAGCAGATCAGTCTTGTGGAGCGGGCCAGAGCCGGTCACTCCAGAGCCGAAGGCTACAAGACCATCGTTCCGGAAGAAACTGCACCTGTCCCCTTGAAACTGGAAGATCATCCGGAAAAGAAACCCTTCCGCGTTACCGAGTTCGAAGGTCTGATCCGTCCGGAACCGCCTGCAGTCATGAAAGAGCCCTCGTTGTGGAAGAAGATCCTGCATCAGCTCACCTTCCACAGCAAAAATTCCTATGTGAGCCAGTACAACGAATATCAGCGTACCTTGTCCCAGCGAGTGGAAGCGTACAAACAT